>JBKCTR010000069.1:0-4672 GCA_046318755.1 Planctomycetaceae bacterium | reverse complement strand
CCCATGCCCAACCCCCGCCTCCGTCAACAAATCGCCTTTGAAGCCGCCCGGCTGATGTATGAACGACAGGAGTCGGAGTACATGCGGGCCAAGCTGCGGGCCGCGCGTCGCGTCTGCCGCGACTGGGTCAAGAACTCGGATCTGCCCAGCAATGCCGAGATCCGCGAGCATGTCCAGCAGTTCGCCCGCCTGTTCGAAGGAGAACAGCGCACGGTCAACCTGCGCGACATGCGGCTCGAAGCACTGCGACTGATGCGGCTGTTGGCCCACTACAAACCCCGGCTCATTGGCAGCGTGCTGACGGGACACATCCGCCACGGATCCGACATCGACATTCACCTCTTCAGCGACAGTACCGCCCCCATTGAATCAATTCTGGAGGAAGAGGGGCTGCCGTTCACGATTGAAAAGAAGCAGATTCTCAAGGCGGGGGCCGAGCGGATCTTCACCCACATCCACGTGGCCGACCGCTATCCCGTCGAGTTCACGGTGTATGGCAGCCACCAGGTGCACGAGCACTTTCGCAGCTCGATCACGGGCCAGCCGATCGAGCGGGCCGACATCCCGCAACTGGAGGAACTGCTGCGTCGCGAGTACCCCGACCTCGCTCTGGAGGAGGAACTGACCGCCGCCGCCGAGAAGGTCGACCGGTTCCAGGTCTACCGTGCCCTGCTGCTGCCTCTGGCCGGGGTCGCACAGAGCCGAGAGTGGCATCCCGAGGGAGACGCCCTCTACCACTCGCTGCAGGTTTACGAACTGGCGCGGGACGAACTGCCGTACGACGAAGAATTCCAATTGGCCGCACTGCTGCACGACGTGGGGAAGGGACTCGACCCGTACGACCACGTGCGGACGGGGCTGGAGGCCCTGGAGGGGTATATCACTCCCCGAACGCGCTGGCTGATCGAGCATCACATGGAGGCGCAGGCCCTGGCCGACGGCACGCTGGGTGCCCGCGCCCGGCAACGGCTGGAAGCGTCGCCCGATTTCGAGGAACTGAAACTGTTGGCCGACTGCGACCGCCGGGGGCGCGTGCCCGGCGCTCAGGTCTCGGAACTCGACGAGGCTCTCGACGCGATCCGGGAACTGGCGCGGATGTGCGGGTAGGTCGGCCAGGATCCATCCGCCACCCACGCGGAAAAATCCAGTCGTGAAGAACCCCGGTTGGTCACCGGGCCGGCTCTTTCAGCGAATGCAGATGGATGGTTTGGTTGAGGGTGCTGGCGGCCAGGTGTTTGCCGTCGGGACTGAAGGCCAGGCTGGTGATCCAGGTCTGCGGCTCGGTACGCGAAAAGATCTCCTTCCCCGTGCTGGCGTTCCAGGTTGTGACCTTTCCATCCCGTCCGCCGCTGGCCAGTTGCTGGCCATTGGGGCTGAACGTCACCGTCAGCAGGGCGTCGGTATGGCCGTCGAGCGCGAGCAGTTCACGACCACTGGTGGCGTTCCAGATTTTCAGCTCGGCCTGCTGGGTTGCGGGGTCTCCACCGGCGGTCGCGATCCGCTCGCCATCCGGACTGTAGGCGACCGCCATCAGCGACGTTCCCCCCGTCTTCCAGTGGGCCAACTGCCGTCCCTGCGCCACGTCCCACACGCAGACTTCTGTGAATTGTCGCACCGTATCTCCCCCCACGCTGACCAAGTGCTTGCCATCGGGACGGAAGGCCAGTCCGCCAATTGACCCAGCCCCCCCGGTGAAAGTCGCGAGTTGGTGGCCGGTCGGCAATTCCCAAAGGGTGACGGTCTGGTCATCTCCGCCGCTGGCGAGTCGGGTGCCGTCGGGACTGAAGACGACGCTGTGGAGGGCCGGGCCGGTGCCAGCCAACCGCAGCTTCGCCATGCCCGTCGCGGCATCCCAGACGCGCACGGTGCCGTCATCCCCGGCACTCGCGATCGACTTGCCATCGGGGCTGAACCTCGCCCCCCGCACGGGCCCGGAATGGCCTTTCAGGATGCGAACGGGTTTGCCCTGCGCCACGTCCCAAATGAGCAGCGTGTTGTCGCCCAGGGCGCTCACCAACTGCGTTCCCTGGGGATCGAAGGCCACGCTCTGAGCGGGTGCCGATGGAACTTTCCAGATACGTGGGGCTGCGTCCTGCGTGACGTTCAGCGCCAGGTGCCAGTCGCGCTGAGTCGGCCGGTTCCCGTCGTGGGGCCGCCAGCGTTCGGGCGAGGTGGCAGGGCCGAGGGGGTGGGGCACACTGGCCGACGTCTGCCCGGATGGAAGTGCAGCGACCCGCCGAAAGTTTCTGTTCAAGTCTTCGGCGAAATCTCCAGCGAAGGCCCGCGTCATGATCCAACCGCCGACCATCACTCCGCCGAGCACTTCGCGCAGGCCAGCCTTCCACCACCGTCGACAGCCACGGGTCATGACATTCCCACCCTTTCCGATCCACAACGCGGGATCGCTGGAAAACCTGGTGCGCACAAACGCCGGGCCGGGCCAAGCGCACCACGACGACCGACACGTTGTCAGTCTACGACCGGTGAAGTGCGGAAGCGAGTTGGCTGGCGTTCGGCCTCCTGTGCGAACAGCCCGCTGCGGTTGACAGCCAGCTGACAGAGTGAAGGCGGGTCCCCCGGAACAACGGGCAAGAACCGATCGCGCCTGGTTCGCCCCGGTCTCAGCCGGGGGCAGGATTCATCGGGGACTGTCCGTGCGACAAAAGCACGGCGTCACTGTCCCTCCACCCCAACCTTGACCGCAGGCCGACGGTTTCCGGCCATGCGAAATTGTCGTGTTGAGAGCGGCAGCGTGACCACAGCGGGGACGCGAAGTGGTCAGCCGATGGCCCTCGCGTCTCTTAACCGGCGATTTGATCGATACGTGTTCGAACGTATTGCCGATGTCGCGTGAAGCCCGTCAGCCCTGGCCCAGCAGGCGGTTGAGCCGTTGTTGATGGTAGGCCAACCGTTCGGCGGGGGTCATGCGGGCGAAGTCGGGGGAGGAGGCCGGTGGTGTGGTGCCTGGGGAGACCCGGGCCGCCGGGTTGGGTGCCGGTGCGATCGGCATCGCCGGCGTGGACACGGACGCCGCTGGCGACGGGGGTGCCGCGGCTGCGGCCGGGTTGGTTGCCGCGGCGGCCGGCGTGGGCAGGCTGATGGTGGTTGTCCCGGCGTAGCTCATCGAGCCGTCGGTGATCTGCAGGTCGCTCTCCAGGGGGCGGTGCGGGGGGATCTGCAGCCGTTGCAGCACGGCGTGATAGGCGCGCACTCCCTCCTCCGGTTCCAACTGCCCGTCGGCAATCAGCCGCAGGAAGTTCACGAATGCCAGTTGGTTCTCGGCATTGTTGATCTTCCGTCCGAACAGGGCCACCCGGCCGCCGTACTTCTTGGCGTCGTGCAGCAGTTGGAAGGCGTCGCGGGTGGTTCCCGCCGAGCCTCCCAAAATGCCCACCACGAGGTGCGGGTCGAACCGGACCAGTTCCTCCATTGCCTGGGGGCCGTGGTAGACGATTTTCAGAAACAGCGGTCGTCCCGCCCGCGCCACGCCGGCCAGCGACCGCGAGATGGCGTCGTTGATGAAACCTCCCAGCCGGTCGGGCCGGACCGCCCCTTCGACATTCGGATCGAACACTTCGAGGAAGTAGCGAAAGCCCTTTCGTTCGGCCTCTTCCCGAAACGCCCGGAAGTGCTCCAGGGCGAGGCGGTCACGCTCGGGATCGTTGTTGAAGGTGATCGAGTACAGCCCGAGGTTGGCCCCCCGCCCCCGCTCCTCGGGGGGGCAGTCGAGCCGGCCGCACTGGATGTGATCGAGCGACGCGGTGCGGAAGGGATACGAGCCATCGAGATGCAGCCGACCGCCACGCAACACGTGAATGTCGGTCGTGTCGTTGGCGCGGGCGGCGGGAGTCACCGGCGAGTTGTCGAACAATCTCTCGACCAGGGCCAGTTGCTCACTGGTGCTGGCCGACATGAGCATGATGTCGACCAGTTCCGACCGCACAATCTGCCGCATCTGGTCGCGGTATTCGGCCAGGGTCTTGAACCGCTGCTCTCCCGCGTGCTGCTCGGGGCTGAGACCGGGGGCGGCCACACCAAACGCCATGTCGGCATCTTTGGCGTCGGCCAGGATGAACTCCCGGCAGCCGTGGGGGTCGGCATGAATCGCAGCCAGCTTCGCGTCGAGCGACTTCAACATGGAACGGGTCACGGCAAGAGACGGAGACGAAGGGGCGTTCGGCAAGAGGGCCGACACGGGTCCGCCAGAAGGGCCCAGGGGCCATCGCCACGCAACGGGAGCGATCACACCCCGGCCTTCCCGGGGAGAGCCTGGGGCTCCCGCCGGGAAGACCGGGGTGCGGAACACGTTTGCTGACATCCAACGCACCCGGGGGGTGAAACCCCCCCGGAGTTTTTCATCGGCCAGCCGGGCCTAGTGGGCACCGGCCGCCTGGCGTTCGCGGTACAACCGTTCGACATCGGCCACGGTGACCGTGATCTCGCGGATGAATCCGGTGTGCGAGCGTTCGTAGCCGATCTTGGCGGCCTTCTCGGGACTCTGGTGGACCGCCTCGGCCAACCAGGTCTTGTCGGCGGCGTTCAGGCCGGCCAGCCCTGGTTCGAAGAGAGTGCGCGTTTCGTTGACGAGGGTTTCCCGCCGGGGGTCGAATTTTTCTTCAGCCATGGTGTCGAGAGATCAGTTTTCGAGTTGAATGTTCACGCCAGCCCCGGC
>JBKCTR010000068.1:0-7695 GCA_046318755.1 Planctomycetaceae bacterium | reverse complement strand
ATCGAAGGGGCGTGGTGTGACGACTCACCGTTTATTCGTCTGGGGACTGTTCGCCCTCCTGTTGGCCTTGGGCGGGGGACTCTTGCGCCCGGTCCAGGCCGCCCTCACCGCCGAACAGAAAAAAGAGATTGAGGAGATCCGCAAGGAACTCGGCAAGGTCCAGGGGCTGATTGGCAAGAAAGATCAACACGAAGAAGCCGAGAAACTGCTGACCGAATCCGAGGCCAAGCTCAAGAAAATCGGCAAGGACGCCGGCGATGAGAACAACAAGCTCATCACGGGGCTCTTGCGGCAGATCGAACTCAAGAAGACCGCCCTCGCCCGCCGCGACGCCCCCACCAAGGGAGCGGCCGGGGTCGCCGGGGCCCTCTCGTTCGAAAAAGACATCGCCCCCATCCTGGTGAAGAACTGCCTCGGCTGTCATGACGACACCGCCAGCGGCGGGCTGAAGTTCGACACCTTCGCCGCTCTGGCGGCTGGGTGCGGAGGCAAGCTGGTCGTCCCCGGAAATCCCGACGTCAGCATTCTGACCCGTCGGCTGGTCGCGGCCGGCGACGCCCGCATGCCCAAGGGGGGCAAGCCCCTGGCCGCCGACGAAATCCGCAAGATCGCCACCTGGATTGCCGGGGGAGCGAAGTTCGCTGGGAACAAAGACACCCTGCTCTCGGAACTGACCGCCGACGCCAACGCCAAGGTCGACAACACTCCGGTCGCCATCGCCACCGCCACCGGGAACGAGACGGTGTCGTTCCAGCGGGACATTGCCCCGTTCATGGTGAATCTCTGCGTCGGCTGCCACAGCGGGGCCAATCCCCGCGCGGGTTTCTCGCTGGAGACTTTCGAAAAGCTGATGAAGGGGGGCCGCGGTGGCCGCGTCGTGCTGCCGGGAAATACCGAAGACAGCCGGCTGTGGCATCTCGTGGGGAAGCAGGACCCCATCAAAATGCCCCCCGGTCAGGCGCTGATCACCCGCACCAACCACTCCAAGCTGCGCATTTGGATTGAAGAGGGGGCCAAGTTCGACGGCCCCGACGCCAAGGCGCCGTTGCGCAGCCTGGTCCCCACCGAGGCTGAACTGCGGGCTGCCGAACTCGCCAAACTTTCCCCCGAAGAACTGGCCAACCGCCGGGTCGAACGGGTCACCAGTCTCTGGAAGAAGACCACGCAGGAAGCCCCCGCCGCGATTGTGCCGGGAGACCAGGTGGTGGTGCTGGGAAATGTTCCCGAAGAGCGCTTGAAGCAGTACGCCGGTTGGGCCGACGAGGCCGCGAAACAGGTCGGCTCACTGTTCGGCGCGAAAGAATCGCCCCTCTGGCGTGGCAAGCTGGGAATCTTCGTCTTCAACGACCGCTTCACCTATGCCGAGTTCGTGCAGACCAACGAAGGGCGGGAATTGCTGGCCGAGATCAACGCCCACGTGCGGATCCGCGAGCCCGAAGACGCCTACCTGTGCCTGATGGACATTCCCGATGACGCAACCGACACCTCGGGCCCCCGGGGCGCGGTGCTGGCTCAGGTGACCGAGGCCTTTTTGCAGCGGGGAGGGAAGACCCTGCCCGAGTGGGTGGCGCGGGGCACAGGCCTGGCCCTCGCCGCCCGGAATGACCCCAAAAACGAGTATTACCGGCAACTGGGGGTCAGCGCCGGAGCCCGCCTGCAAACGCTGCAGAAGCCCGATGACCTCCTCAAGGATGGCACCTTTTCCCCGGCCGATCTGGGACCGGTGGGCTACTCGGTGGTGGCCTACATGCTGCGGCAGGGTGAACCGCAATACGTGCAGTTCATCTCGGCGCTGCTGGCGGGAAAAACGCTCGACGATTCGCTGAAGGGGGTCTATAACGCCGATGCGGCGAAGGTCGCGGCCGCGTACCTGGCGTCGGGAGTCTCCGGCCCCCGCACCGCCCCGAAGAAAAAGGGAAAATAGCGGGCCAGGTTCGGTCCTGCCTTCCCATTCCTGCCACGTTCCCGCGGTCAACAGCGATCGCATTCTGGAACGTGGCTCGTGAGTGCTTCTCTGTCTGGTCTGGTTGTTCGTGCACGATTGTCTGATTATTGGCGGCGGGGTGATTGGCCTGTCAGTCGCCTGGGAACTCTCCCGACACGGCCTCTCGTGTGCGGTGCTCGACCAGCAGGCCTTGGGGCAGGAATCGTCCTGGGCGGGAGCCGGGATGCTCCCCCCGGGCAATCCCCAGCAGGCCGAGACGAGTGAAGAGCGTCTGCGCTCGCACAGCCATGTGCTGTGGCCCGAGTGGTCCGCCGCCTTGCGTGATCTCACGGGTGTCGACAATGGCTTCCGCCGCGACTCGGCCCTCGAGTTACGCTTTGGGGGGCCGGCGGGTGAGTTGGATGATGAAGTGCGCCGCTGGCTCTCGACCGGGGTCGACTGCCAACCTCTGACCGACACGGAAGCCCGCCAACTCGAACCCCGCCTGGGACCGGGCATCACTTCTGCCTACCTGCTGCCCCAGCATGGCCAGGTGCGGAACCCCCGGCACCTCAAGGCGCTGCAGATCGCCTGCGGCCGGGGGGGCGTCGCGCTGCTGCCGGGCACGCCGGTCTGGGAGATTGTCCGGCAGGACGGGCGAGTCACGCATGTCGAAACTCCTGCCGGCAGATTCTCGGCCGGTCAGTACGTGGTCGCGAGCGGTGCCTGGTCGGAACGGCTGCTGGCCCCTCTGGGGAATGCACCCTGGGTCCGCCCGCTGCGGGGCCAGATGGTGCTGCTCAGCCAGTTGCCCTGTTCGCTGGGACGGGTCATCAACCTGGGGCATCGCTACCTGGTCCCCCGGGGGGATGGCCGGGTGCTGGTTGGTTCGACGGAAGAAGACGTCGGTTTCGACCGGCGGAACACCGCCGACGGGGTGCTGGGGCTTTTGGAATTGGCCCGGCAGGTGGTTCCCGCACTGTCGGGGGCGACCCTCGAACGGACCTGGGCGGGACTGCGCCCCCGGTCGATTGATGGGTTGCCGTATCTGGGACGCCTGCCCGGAACCGACAACCTGATTGTCGCCACGGGCCATCACCGGGCGGGGTTGCAGTTGTCTCCCATCACGGCGGTCGTCGTGGGTGAATTGATTCGTGGAATGACTCCGCGGGTAAACCTGCATGGCTTTCGTCCTGATCGCGTAGGAACCGACTGATGCGGGCTGTGGTACAGCGGGTCAAGCGGGCCCAGGTGACGGTGGCCGGCGAAATCGTGGGGGAAATTGGCCACGGACTGTTGGTGCTGCTGGGGGTGGCCCACGACGACACGGCGGCCGACGTGGCGTGGATGGCGGGCAAGCTGACTGGCCTGCGGATCTTTGAAGACGACGCCGGCAAGATGAACCTGGGGCTGACCGACGTCCGGGGCTCGATGCTGGTGGTCAGTCAGTTCACCCTGCTGGGGGACTGCCAGAAAGGACGCCGTCCGAGCTTCATTCTCGCCGCCCGTCCCGAAGTCGCCAAACCGTTGTATGAGCAGTTTGTGGCGGCGGTGGGCCAACAGGGGATTCCCACGGCGACGGGGATCTTTCAGGCAGAGATGCAGGTGGAATTGGTCAATGATGGCCCGGTAACACTGGTGGTGGAAAGCCGGCCGGTAGGGGGCTGACGGGTCGTGGGCTCCGCAGGGATCACCCACTCCCGAGGTGCACCCGTCGGACCGCGACGATTTCCGGGGAGCGGGAGACAGCCACCCGGGAGATCGGCAAAGAGCAGCGGGCAGAGGTTTCCGGGGTGGGGCAGGAGTGGCTGCCGGCACAACCCCGCGGATTCTCTCTCGTTCACCAGGGGTGGCCGAGGGGTCTGAGGCGTTGGTCAACAACTGACCGAAGGCTCTGGATCCTTCACAAAAACCTCTTGTTTCCCCGATTCATTGCAAGGGGATTGCAATTGTGGGGGCCCCCTCGACCGGGTATGATTTTGTTTCCCGCCCCACCCACTTCTCCTTTGGTTCTGATGGCCTCAAAACGGTTCATCCTCAACTCGGCCCGCTCGGCGCGGCAGGGTTCGCTCATCAACGTTGGCAAGGATTCCGAAGAGTATCGGGCCCTGACGACGTCGATGATGATGTGTGCCGCCGACATGGCCGAGGTGGGGCTGGTCGAAGGTCAACCGGCACTCATCCGGACAGAGTTTGGTGAATCCCGGTTCATCTGTGAACAGGGGAAGGTCCCGGTGGGGATGATCGTGGTGCCCTATGGTCCCCCGACCTGCCGACTGATGGGGGGAGATACTGACGGCACGGGAATGCCGACGTCGAAGGGGTGGGAGGTGGAAGTGATTCCCCTCGAGAAGATCTGAAGTTTCGAGCGGGGCTGGAGCCACCCCAGGTGGGCGGTTCGCGGTGGGGCGTTGTGAGTTTCTGGTGTGAGTTTCTGGAAGGGGTCGAGGCGGATGTCTGACAGACCATTGCACGAATTTCTGGCGGGGCCTGAGGGGCCGCACTTCGCGCCGGTCGAGGAGCCTGCCGCCGAGGTGGCTCCCTGGACCGAGATTGAACCCGGGCGGTTCATGCCGCGGCGGGTGCGGGGAAGTTGCCAGGGCCGGGCCCTGGGTTGAACATTCACGGTGCCGTCGTCCGGTCCGGACGACAACAATCATTGCGAAGAGTCTTGAACGCCTCCCGGGGAATCACCTCTCCCGGGAGTTTTTCCGGGATGGGTTCCCGACACGCGAGTTGCGGAAGCGAGAGTTGCCATGAATCTGGAAGTGATTGAGAACGCGACCTGCACCTTCTGCGGGTGCGTCTGTGACGACATCGACCTGCATCACGACGGGGTGCGTATTCACAAGGCCGAGCGGGCCTGCGTGCTGGGGACGGCGTGGTTTCTGAACCACACCGCCGAGAAGAAGTATCCCGTCGCCCTGGTCGATGGCCAGGAGGTGTCGCTCGACGTGGCGATTGAGACGGCGGCCACGCTGCTGCACGCCGCCGACATGCCGCTGGTCTACGGCATGAGCAACACCACCTGCGAGGCGCAGAAAGAGTGCGTGGCGCTGGCCGATCTGCTGGGAGGGCTGCTCGACAGTCACACCTCGCTTTGACACGGTCCCACCGAGATTGCCGCCCAGTTGGGTGGTAAGGTCACGTGTACGCTCGGCGAAGTGAAACAGCGCGCCGACTTCATCATCTATTGGGGCGGGAACCCGGCCGAGTGCCATCCCCGCCACTTCACCAAGTACACCATCATGCAGAAAAGCAAGTTTCTGCCGCGCGGCCGGAAGGACCGTACGATGGTGCTGGTCGATATCCGCGAGACCAAAAGCGCCAAGGCGGCCGACATCTTCCTGCAGGTGAGCCCTGGCAAAGACTTTGAACTGATCACGATTCTGCGGGCCCTCGTCAAGGACCAGCCGGTCCGTGACGAAGACATCGCCGAGACGGGGTTGGACCGCGCGGCGGTGGAAGATCTCGTGCGGCGCATGAAGAGTGCGAAATTCGGCTGCATGTTCTTCGGGATGGGGCTCTCGATGACCCGCGGCAAGCACATGAACAGCGCGGCGTTGCTGACGCTGGCGGCCGAGATGAACGCCTTCACCAAATTCGTCGCCATGCCCATGCGCGGGCATGGCAACGTGACTGGGGCCGACGTGATCATGCGCTGGCAGACCGGCTACCCGTTCGGCATTTCGTTCAACCGGGGCTACCCGCGGTACAACCCGGGAGAGTTCTCGACGGTCGACGTGCTGGTGCGGGGGGATTGTGACGCGGCGTTCATCATCGGGGCCGACCCGGGGGCGACCATGCCCCAGCCGGCGATCGACCACCTCGCCCGCATCCCCACGATCGTGCTCGATCCACACATCACGCACACCAGCCGGCTGGCCCGGGTGCACATCACGACCGCCCCGCAGGGCAGTTCCGCCCCCGGAACGGCCTACCGCATGGACGAGCTGCCGATGCCCCTGTCCCCCGCCCTGAAGTCTCCCTACCCCACCGACGAAGAGGTGGTCCGGCGGATCAACGAGGCGATCGCCAAGAAGCCGTTCTGGCTCCCTGATGGCGGTCCCTCCCCGCACCAATGGACCTCGCAGGTCAACCTGTAAACCGTTTCCCCACCAAGACCGTCCCGCGCGGTCTGCCACGGCCGCTATCGAATTCATGATCCGCATCACTGGAGGCAAGATCTACGATCCCGCCCATGGCATCGATGGCCAGGTCCGCGACCTGTGCATTGACGACACCGGGAAGATTGTGGAAACCGTCTCTGGCGGCCGCGTCATCGACGCGACCGGGATGGTCATCTTCCCCGGGGGCGTGGATGTGCACACGCACGTGGCCGGGGGGGCGATCAACTTCGCCCGCGCGATGACTCCCGAAGATCATCGCCGCACCCAGGCCTTCATCCGCACCAAGTCGCGCCGCAGCGGGCTGGGGGGTATGGCCCCCACCACGTTCGCCACCGGCTATCTGTATGCCGGCATGGGCTTCACGACGGTCAACGAGGCGGCGGTGCCCGTCCTCTCGGCCCGCCACACCCACGAAGAACTGGCCGACATCCCCATTGTCGACAAGGCCTCGCTGACGCTGATGGCCAACAATGAGATTCTGCTCGAACAGTTGGAGAACGGGGAGTACGAGCGGGCCAAGCAGGTCTTGGCGTGGTATCTCTGGGCGGCCAAGTCGTACGGGGTCAAGGCGGTCAACCCCGGAGGTGTGAAGGCCTGGAAGTACGGGCACGACGCCAAGGCTCTCGACACCCCCATCGACGGCTACCACCGGCTCACTCCCGGGCAGATTGTCACCAATCTCGCCCGCATCTGCGACGATCTGGGCCTGCCCCATCCGGTGCATCTGCACTGCAACAACCTCGGGGCGCCGGGGAACATCGCCACCACGCTCGACACCCTCGCGCGGCTCGAAGGGCACCGGGCCCATATCGCCCACTCGCAGTACCACGCCTATGGCGGCGATGGCTGGGACACGATGTGCTCCGAGACGACCGTGCTCGCCGAGTACTTCAACAGTCACCCCAACCTCACGACCGATGCGGGGGTGGTGCTGTTCGGCGACACGGTGACGATTACCGCCGACGGTCCCTGGCAGCACCTGCTCTACAAGCTGACCGGGCGGAAGTGGGGGAACCTCGACGTCGAGAACGAAACCGGCTGCGGGATCGTTCCCTACACCTACCGCCCCAGCAACTTGGTCAACGCGGTCCAGTGGGCGGCGGGGCTGGAACTGCTGCTGATGATCCGCGATCCGTGGCAGGTCTTTTTGTCGACCGATCATCCCAACGGCGGCTGCTTCTGGCGGTATCCCGAGATCATCCAGATGCTGATGAGCGCCGAGTTCCGCCGGGAGTGCCTGAAGAAACTTCCCGACCGGGTCAAGTCGCGCATCAAACTGCCGGAACTCGATCGCGAATACACGCTGTTGGAGATTGCCACCGCGATGTCGGCAGGTCCCGCCCGCGCCCTGGGGCTGACCCACAAGGGACACCTGGGAGTGGGAGCCGACGCCGACGTGGTGGTCTACGAAGAGCAGGTCGACATCCAGCAGATGTTCAGCCATCCCCGCTAGGTGCTCAAGGCGGGGGAGGTGGTGCTGGAAGTTGGCGACATTCGCGAGGCCCCCCAGGGGAAGGAGTTCCTGGTCCGTCCAGCCATGGACCCAGCGACCAACGACTTCATCCGGCCGCTGTTCGAAGACTGTTACACCATGAAGTTCGAGCACTACCCGGTCGAACTCGAGCGGATCGAGCATCCCGA
>JBKCTR010000067.1:0-8195 GCA_046318755.1 Planctomycetaceae bacterium | reverse complement strand
GGGGCGTTCCGGATTCTCGGGCCGGCCTTCGGGCAGTTGAGTCGGCGAGACCGCTCATATGTCGATGTTGTGCTCAGGGGTTCACTCCAGGCAAACCATCTCTGCCGAGTCGCTCTGGGTGGTGACCACCCGGTTCGCGGGAAATTCTCGGCCAATCCGCTCAGGAATCGCCACATCCCGGGCTTATCACACGTTGCATCGGGATCTCGCTGGCCCTGGGGGCGGGAATGCTGCGCGCTGAGGAAGGAACCCTGATAGACTCTCTGCGAGTGTCTCCTTTCCCTCACGGCCCGCCCGGCGGCGGTTGAACGTGTGATGCCCAGCTTGCCCCTCCCGGCTTCTCCCGCTGTCGACTCTCAGACGGAATTGGTGCGGCGGCAATTGTTGTCTGCCCGAGGTTGGCTGTTGTTTTTGCTCGCCGGTTTGCTCTTGGCGGGAATCGGCTTCTGGATTCGTACAGCACTTGATCGGGTTCTCTCCCGGTCGGTAGCCGAGCAGTTGTCGACTGTCCGCGACGCCAATGTCGAAGCGCTGCAGCTTTGGCTCAAGAACCAAAAGCAGGCAGTCCAACTCGCCGCCGACTCCCGCCGGGTCCAGAGCTGGGCCGCCAATCTGATCGAACTTTCCCACTCCCGCCCCCCCGCGGAATTGCGAACGTCGGGGGCCCATGAACAGCTTGTGGCCGGACTCGAACCATGGCTCACCACCGGCGGTTTTGAGGGGTTTGTCCTGCTCGATCGCGATTGGAACATGGTCGCCTCGTCGTATGTGGAGCTGTTGGGAAAACAGGCTCCCCTGGAGTATGGAGAGTTTCTCGACCCGGTGTTTCAGGGGACCCCGGTGGTCTCTCGCCCCTTTCCGTCGCTGATTCTGCATCCCGACGCATCCGGCCGACTGCGGGCGGGGCTGCCCACGATGTATGCCTGCGCCCCCCTGCGACAGGAGGGACAGATCATCGCGGCCTTGGCGCTGCGCATTCGCCCAGATCTGGACTTCACCCGGATCCTGCAGGTGGGTCGGTTGGGGGCCTCGGGCGAGACCTACGCGTTCGACGCGGCGGGATTGCTGATCTCCAATGGCCGATTCGACGAGCAATTGAAGAATTACGGACTGATCCCCGACACTCCCGACAGCCGGTCGATTCTCTCCCTCACCATTCGCGATCCGGGTGTTGATCTGACCCGCGGAGAGCGGCCGCGTCTCCCACGGGAGCAACTCCCACTGACCTCCGCCATTCAACGGGCGGTCGACACCCGAGAGCCTGGGGTCGATGTGTCGGGCTATCGGGACTATCTGGGAATTCCCTCGGTGGGGGCCTGGACCTGGCTTGAGGAATATCGCCTGGGTGTGATCACCGAAGTGAACCGGGATGAAGCCTACGCCCCCGCGGTGGTCATTCGACGATTCGTCTGGGGATTGGGTTCGCTGCTGCTGTTGGCGTTGACCGCGATGTTGGGAATCACCTCGTTGCTGGCCCGCTGGCGGAAGACCGCCCGGCAGGCGGTGTTGGTGGCCCAGCAACTGGGTCAATACACCCTCGAGGAACAGATCGGCGCGGGGGGCATGGGGACGGTGTACCGCGCTCATCATGCCATGTTGCGACGCCCGACCGCCGTGAAGCTGCTGGACCCCGCCAAGACCAACGAGGCCTCGCTGAAACGCTTCGAACGCGAGGTGCGGCTGACCAGCCAACTGAATCATCCCAATACCGTCGCCATCTACGATTATGGCCGCACTCCCGAAGGACTGTTCTATTATGCCATGGAACTGCTCGACGGCCTGACCCTGCACGACCTGGTCCAGCGGTACGGTCCCCAGCCGGCGGGACGAGTCATCTCCCTGCTCAGGCAGATCTGTGGCTCACTCTCGGAAGCCCACGCGATGGGGCTGATCCATCGCGACATCAAGCCGGCCAATGTGTTGGTCAACCAACGCGGCGGGATGTCGGATGTCATCAAGGTTGTCGACTTCGGATTGGTGAAGGATCGGTTCGCGGACGAGGCGCGAATCACCCGCGCCAACGCCATCACCGGAACTCCGCTCTACATGGCCCCCGAGTCGATTGATCCCAACCAGGAGGTCGATCACCGCGCCGATCTGTATGCCGTCGGTGGAGTGGGCTATTACCTGCTCTGTGGCCTGGAATTGTTCGAGGCGGAAAACCTGTTTCAACTGCTGCAACTGCAGTCGAACACTCTGCCCGATCCACCCAGCCTGCGGACCGGAGTGGCGATTCCCGACGACCTCGAACGGATCATCATGAAGTGTCTGGCAAAGGCCCCCCAGGATCGTCCCGGTTCCGCCGAGGAGCTCGACCGCATGCTGGCCGCCTGCGCCGATGCCTCTGCCTGGACTCCCGAACTGGCCCGCGATTGGTGGAGGAACTACCTCTCGGAACGCGAGGAGACCGGTTCCACACCGGCGCCCACCAATCCCGTCGCCCCCACCGTGGTTCTGCGACGCGCCCTGCCCGTCTCTGGAGCCTGAACGTCCCGCGACGCTTTCCATTCCACTCTTTCAGCCTCGACCCGCCATGCCCCCAGTCGCTGCCGCCTTCCGTTCCCCCGCTCACCGTTCCCCATTCCCCGCGCGGTCACTCGTGATCGAAGTGGTGACCTGCGTCTTCGGTGTGATGGCGGCGATCAACCCCGGCCCCCCCTGCCACGCACAGGACACAGAAACGCCAGCATCCCACAACCAACTCACGTCGGCCGAGAAAGACGCCGGCTGGATCCTGTTGTTCAATGGTCGCGACACGACCGGTTGGAAGACCAGCTCGGGTGAGCCCAGCCGACGCCCTGTCGAGAATGACTGCCTGAATCCCCACAAATGCGGCGGGTACATGCTGGTGTACCACGAACCCGTCGAGAATTTTCAGCTCGCGCTCGATTTCAAAATCAGCCCCAAGTGCAACAGTGGCCTCTTTTTTCGGACCCATTCCCTGAAACCCCGCCCCGGCAAAGACGTGGGATTCAATGGATTGGAGGTGGCCATCGATGACACCACCACGGCCGGGTATCACGATACGGGGGCGATCTACGACCTGGTCAAACCGAAACGGAATGCCATGAAACCTGCCGGGGAGTGGAATCACCTGGTTTTGACCTGCGATGGTCCCCAGGTCCAAGTGGAGCTCAACGGAGAACGCATGACCACCATGGATCTGGACCAGTGGACAGAGCCCAATCGCCGTCCCGACGGATCGGAACACAAGTTCGACCTGGCCTATTCGCAACATCCGCGGCGGGGGTTTCTTGGCCTGCAAGACCACGGCAGTGATTGCTGGTTTCGCAACCTCAAACTCCGTCCGCTGCCAGACCGCCGGTAAACCACTGCTGCTCCGCAATTCGGGGCTCGCCCGGAATCCCTCTTTTTTCGATCGGGGGCGTTTCCTCACCGGGCGTTGAACGATAGAATGAAGGAAGTTGAGAATGAGTCTCAGTCCAGCCTCTTCTTTCACGACCGGTTCCCAGCGTGTCCGAAATTGTCCCGCTTACGTTGTTGGCACGGGGAGACTCGGCCCGCATCGCCGATGTGGGTGGAGATCCTCACCAGGTTCATCGCCTGCGTGAACTGGGGCTGCACGAAGGGGTGTCCCTCCAGATGGTTCAACCCGGCCGCCCCTGCATCATTGCCCTCGGCTCTCAACGCCTCAGCCTGCGTTCCGAGTTCGAAGACCAGATCTTGGTCGAGGTCCTCCGCGGATGACCACCCTCGCCGAGCTGACCCCGGGCAGCCGTGCCCGAATTGTGTCTGTCTCTGGGTCCGATGCCATCTCCACCCGCCTCATGGAAATGGGACTCATCGAAGGGGAAACTGTGGAATACCTCGGTCCCGCACCGTTGGGTGATCCCCTCGAGTTTCGTGTCTGCGGCTATCGCCTCTCCCTGCGACAAACCGAGGCCCGTCGTGTGCAGGTCACCAGCCCATGACCTCCCCCTTGGTGGTCGCCCTGATCGGCAATCCCAACACGGGCAAAAGCACGCTCTTCAACGCCCTGTCCGGTTCCCGGGCCCTCACCGGCAACTACCCCGGTGTCACCGTCGAACGGAAGATTGGGCGGACCCGCATCGCAGATCGGGTTGTCGACATCATCGACCTGCCCGGCACCTACAGCCTCGCGCCTCGCTCGCTCGATGAAATGGTCGCGGTCGACGTGCTGTTGGGACGTCAACCCGACACCCCGCGACCCCAAGTGGTCGTCTGCATCGTCGATGCCTCCAACCTCGAACGCAATCTGTACCTGGTCAGCCAGGTGCGCGAAGTGGGTTTGCCGGTCGTCCTCGTGCTGAACATGGCCGACGTGGCCGCCGAGCGGGGTGTCACCTTTGATCCCAATCTGCTGTCGCAGCGTCTGGGACTCCCCATCGTCACCACGGAAGCCCACAGACACCGGGGACTGGAAGGGTTGCGCAAGGCGATCCTGCAGGTCGCCGACGCGACACATCACTCCCCTCCCCCCCCGCGAATGTTCCCTCCGGAATTCCTGGCGGAGTGCGAGGCCCTGGGAGACCAATTGGGCGAGTGGAATGTGCCGCCGCTCGATCCTTTCCTGAGGCAACGACTGCTGCTGGATGTGGGGGGCTGGCTGGAAATCCATACTGCGCCCGAACACAGCACCGAACTGCAGGCCTGGTTGCAGCAGGCCCGTACCCGGCTGGCCGAGCGGGGCTGCCCCGTGCCGGCGGTGGAGGCACGTTCCCGGTATCGCTGGATCCGCGAGACACTGCAGGGAGTCGTCACCCGTCCCGAGACGTCCCCCCGCACATTCAGCGATCGGCTCGACCGGCTGCTGACGCACCAGGTGGCGGGGCTGTTCGTGTTCGTCGTGTTGATGTTGCTGATCTTTCAGGCCATCTACCGCGGCGCGGCTCCCCTGATGGAGTGGTGCGAGGCCGGACAGAATTGGCTGGCCAAACTGGTGGGGCAGTGGATCGCTCCAGGCCCGCTCCAAAGCCTGGTGACCGATGGCATCATCGGCGGGGTTGGCTCGGTCCTGGTGTTCCTGCCCCAGATTGTCATCCTGTTTCTGTTCATTGCCCTGCTGGAAGACTGCGGCTACATGGCCCGGGCCGCCTTCATCATGGACAAATTGATGACCCGGGTGGGCCTGTCGGGCAAGTCGTTCGTTCCTCTCATGTCGTCGTTCGCCTGCGCCGTTCCCGGCATCATGGCGACACGCACCATCGAGAATCGACAGGATCGATTCACCACCATCCTCGTCGCCCCCCTGATGAGCTGCTCGGCCCGCCAGCCGGTCTATGCCCTGCTGATCGGTGCATTTTTTCCGGCTACCTATCTGATCCCCAATCTGCTGGGAGTGCGCGAATTGGCACTGTTCGGCATGACTTCACTGGGAGCGCTGGTCGCCATCCCCATCGCCTGGCTCATCAAGAAGTTTTTCTTCCCGGGAGAGACGCCGCCGTTTGTGATGGAACTTCCCAGTTACAAATGGCCATCACCCCGGTTGGTATTCGCCAGGGTCTACGACCGGGCCCGTGCGTTCGTGGTACGGGCCGGGACCCTTATCTTCATGACCAACATTCTGGTCTGGGCCGCAGGGTATTTCCCCGGCGATCACACCCGCGTGAACGAACTGCAGGCTCAGGTCGAGGAACTGGAGGCCGAACAAGAGACTCAGAACGCCGCGCGAGAGCAACAGGCCGCCTTCAAACAGAAGGCGGAGTCGATCCTGGCCTCGGGTCCCACCGGCCGGGGGATGGTGTTGTCTCAGCCCGAATTGGCCGACAGTGGTCGGGCCCTCGCAGCGGCCGAACAGCGGCTGGCCGAGATCGAACAGCAGCTCGCCCCGCTGAAGGCCGAGCGAAACGCCGAGAGCAGTCGCTTGCTCGAACAGAGCCTGCTGGGCCGACTGGGACGGGCGATTGAGCCCATTGTGCGTCCCCTGGGTTGGGACTGGCGGATCGGCGTGGGCGTTCTGGCTTCCTTCCCCGCCCGGGAAGTGATTGTGTCGACCCTCGGAACCATTTACAGCCTGGGAGGAGAAGAAGAGGGGCTCGAAGAGGCACTCCGCTCGGCCACTTGGCCCGATGGTCGGCCGGTCTACTCCATTCCGGTCGCCCTGTCGATCATGGTGTTCTTCGCCCTCTGTGCCCAATGCGCCTCCACTTTGATGGTCATCCACCGCGAGACCAACAACTGGCGCTGGGCCCTGTTCGCCTTCGTCTATATGACAGGACTCGCCTACCTCGGTGCGCTGCTGACCTACCAGTTGTCGCGGCTCTGGTTCGGTTAAGGGGAGGGCGGACCATGCAATCGCAAGCGCTGCAGATGGTCATCGTACTCGGCATGGTGGGGTTGGCCGCCAGTTGGTGGTTGCACCACGTGTGGCGCAGTTGGTCCCACTCAAACGCCACATCGTCGTGCGGCGGGTGCTCGGGCTGCTCCCTGCAATCACCAGGATCTCTCCCCAAGGAGGCCGCGGGATTCGTTCCGCTGTCGGCACTGGAGCTTCCCTCCACGCCGCCGGCTGCACACCGCACGCCCCTCCACACCACTGCGGACTGACGATCAGCACCCCGCCACAAACAGGGTGCGCGGATGGCGCGAGAGCACTTCGCAGCCGGTCGCCGTCACCAGCACGTTGTCGATCACTCGCGCGCCCAATTTCTCTTCGGGCAGATACACTGGTGGCTCGACCGACAGCACCATGCCGGCCTCCAGCGTGTACTGACTATCGGCCAGCATGTGCAGCGGTTCGCCCCAGGTGGGGGGAAATCCCGGGGCCAGACCGTAGCCCGTGGTGTGGACCCGGCCGTGCTCCAGTCCGGCGGCGGCAATCACTTGGCGGGCCGCCGCATGCGGACGGGTGGCGGGAACCCCGGCCCGAATCTCGGCCCGGCACGCCTCCGAGGCGGTCACCACCAACTCATGCAGCTCACGCATCCGCCGCGTGGGCTCTCCGAGGCAAAAATTGCGCCCCAGGGTGGAGGTGTAACGGCGGCAGGTGGCTCCAAACTCCAGGTTCCCGAAATCTCCCCTCCGCAGAGTACGCTCGGTGGGGGCCCCGTGGCTGAAACACGACCGCTCGCCAGTGACCAGGTTCAGTGGGCTGGCCGCCAGAAAGCTTCCTTGGGACAGCAGGCTCTGGCACACGATCCCCGCCAGTTCCAACTCACTGACGCCCGGGCCCACGGCCGCCTCAAACGCCTGCTGTGCCCGGTCCGCGCGGGCCGACGCCCGCCGAATGTAGTCAATTTCCGCCGGCGATTTGACCAATTTGAGATCCGCCACCAGGTGGGTCGGCTCCGTCACCAGTGCTGCTCCCAGCAGGTCCCGCAGCCCCAGGTAGTGGCGGGGATGCAGGTAATAGGCGGGAACTTCCAACCCCACCCGCTCCCGCAGCAACCCCAGTCGGGAAGCCAGACGTTGGAACGGGCCCAGGGGATCTTCGTTCTCTCCGCCGCCATACCCCACCACGTGGTCGACCCAGGCATCAGCCTCGAACTCGGCACATTCCCCTTGGCGGGTCAGCAGGCTGAGTGGTCCCGGATGGGCGGGAAACAACAGGCACTGAAACTCCTGATAACTCTTGGCATCGGAACCGGTCAGCCAGTGGATGGAGACCGGATGGATGACAATCAGCCAATCGAGTTGCCGGGCCCGCAGTTCCTCGCGCAGACGATCGCGGCGCGACTCAAACTCAGTCCAGGTGAAATCGTGCTTCGACATGGGCGGATCATAGCCGCACGCCTGCGATCCGCAAAAGCCCACGTAAAGTCGCTGGAAACCGCCTCTGAAACGGACCGACACTGGTCCAGTTCACACTGGTCCCGTTCACGCCCGTGCCTGCAGACCGATTCAACCCGGTGGGCATCGTCCACAACCTCACACCCAAGCCGGCGCGGTCACGACTCGTGAGACCGGAACAGATCGAGAAACCGGTCTTCATAGATGGCAAACGCCCCCAATCGATCGAGCAGTTGTTTGAGCTCAAAGGCCCGGGTCCGATCGCTGGTCGCCTTCTGGAAGAGGTCGTCGATCTCGGCCCGGTCCTTGGCGGACAGTCGCTCCTTGGTGGGTGGGGGAAGCGATGCCGTCCCCCCCCCGTCTTCCTTCCCCTCGCATTCCTCAAATTCCTCGGGCGATTACGTCTCATCCATAACGATTTGCAGCCGGCGGTCCAGTTCCTCCACCAGGCTGTCCAACTCCCGAAAGTCGAGATCCACGCCGGC
>JBKCTR010000066.1:0-3740 GCA_046318755.1 Planctomycetaceae bacterium | reverse complement strand
CATCACCCCCGCCGACAAGCTGCAAGGCCTGGAACAAGTCATCTTTCAGGAACGCGATCGCAAGCTCGAGGAGGCCCGGCAGCGACGTCAGGCCGCCCGCCAACAGGCAGGACCGCACACCGAGGTTGCGGGATGACACTCTGCTCGTGACAATCCGACTCGACCTGGGCGGAGGACACGGCTCTGCAGAGGTGCACCCGGAGCGCCATCCCAGGAGCCACGACCGAAGTCCGGGCGGTCTCCCGACCGCCCGTCTTCCTCGGCTTCGGGATTGGCACCAACGCGTCAAACCTTCGCGGCACGATGCCGCGACGTCTCGACAGGATGTCGCCCCTTTCCGCTCATCAACGCCGCCCCAACGAAATTCCATTTCCCGCTGAGCCAGCACAACAGGGGGACATGGCCACCGAATCCGGGCCGACGACCCACTGAACTGCCAGAGGACTTGCTGGGGAATGATTGCGTCTGCGTTGGTCCCCGTGTTAGCCGTGGCATCGCCAGTGCAGGGCAGCATCTCTGCCAGGATGGTCGGCGACAGCTGTCACCAGTCAATCATCAATTCGAGCCGCGAGTCCCCGAGCGCCATAAGGAATTCCTGACACTGCTCCTTTTCTCATCATTCCCGACAGACTTCCAAACACCAGAGTACCTTGAGGATTCGACGTGCACCCACGAACACAGGCGACGCTTGAGCAACTGGAAGCCGCCCACTGGTTCTCTCAAGTGGGCAGCATGAACGGGATCACACAGCCAGACAAAATCATCCTGCTCAGATCCTGGAGGGAGGCGATTGAGAAGTGCAGTTCTGTTGAGTGGGAAAATCTTTGTCTGGAAGCGCAAAACAGGTTTCGAATGCGGTTGGTGGAGAGAAACCAAGAGAGGTATCTCCAGTGGAATGACGTTGTCGACAGCCTAAAGCGCACGACCATTCCCTTTGTTCAGCGCAAGATCGAACCTGTGGTCACGCAGCACGATCTTCCCAAGGTTATCGAAGACACCGTTCAATGGGATGTGCTTGGCATTTGTTTGGAATCGGAATTTGCCGATGTGTATCCTCCCGGCTTCTATGCAAGTAATGCGTATTGGTACAGCAAAGGACATTTTCCGTGCGGTTGGCAGGGAGAATTCCCCAATGGGACGCTCATCTTATATTGATTGGCGTTACGGTGGACTCGCGCAAGACAAAGGGGTCAGGTCCATTATGTGCACTTTCATGTTGTCTACGTTACATTATCAGGGCGCACGGGACAGCCATGGGGAGCGCACGCAGCGATGCGGAGCCATCGTACGTTCCCGCTGCGAGCAGTTGCCAAGTCACGCGACTCGAACCCCGTTCCGAGGCAGTCCCCCCCCTCGCCCGCTACACTGTCAATATTCCCCAGCGGTAGCGATCCGGGCCTGTCAGGCCCTGGAGTCACGCAGGTCGTACGGGACACCTTTCGGAACCGAGTGCCGACGCATGTCAGCGAGTCCCCTGAAGTGCATCATGATCCGGGCTGCGTGCCGAGGCCCGAAGCCGGTCCGCACTCAGGCCGCTCTCACGTGGGGTGGGCCATGTCGTGCCGTGGTCTGGGCCATCCTCCTGCTGAGTCTGTCGGGGCGCGGGTCCCGGCTCGCCGCCGCCGAGCCCGTGCGGCCCGCCACGGACTACGGTTCTTCCCTCCCCGGCAACCATCGTCTCGACGATGTCGCCGCCGGGCAGGTGCTGCTGGGCGAGTTGGGGTGTGCCCACTGCCACACCGGACTGCCCGCGCAGGCTCTGGCCCCGAAACGCGCACCCAACCTCGCCGAGGTCGGCAGCCGGGTGTCGCCCGAGTTCCTCAAGCGGTATCTCGCCGATCCCACCGACGTCCATCGCGGCACCACCATGCCCGACCTGTTGGGCGAGCGGACAGCGGCCGAACGGCAGACGGTGGCCGTGGCTCTCACTCATTACCTCGTCGCGCAGAGTAGGGGGACATTCACTTCCGAGGGGACGGATGCCGGGACCATCGACCAGGGCCGACGGCTCTATCACACCGTCGGCTGCGTCGCCTGTCATGGGCCCCGCGACGACGCCGGAAACCCGGTTCCAACCCCAGCCGGGAACAACACCAAATCGGATGCGAAACCCGATCCAGCCCAGCCTGATGCTGCTCAGCCAGACGACGAAGAGGCCGATGCCGAGGAGGCCGACCAGGCCCCAACCCAGCGGGCCTTTCGCCCCATCGCGCTCAGTCTTGCTCACGTCCCCACGAAATACAGCTTCGCCAGCCTGGCCGGTTTTTTGCACGATCCGCTGGCCGTGCGTCCTTCGGGACGGATGCCCGATCTCAAGCTGACCACCGACGAGTCCCGCGCGATCGCCCAGTACCTACTGGGGGCCGAACCTCCCCAGGTCGCTCCGCTCGCTCCCGACCCCCGCCAGGTGACCGCGGGAGAGCGGTACTTCCGCGAGCTCCATTGCGGCAACTGCCATGTATTGCCCGGTGCCGCCGCGGCCACCCCGGTTGGCGGCGAGCTACGATCCCAGATCGATGACCGCGGATGCCTGCAACGCGAACGGGGCGGACCGGTCTGGTACGACCTCGACGAGTCCCAGCGGCGGGCGCTTGGCGCGGCCCTCGCACAACGCGACCGACCCGATCAGGATGCCGACGTGGTGGCCTAAACCCTCGTCGCCCAGCGCTGCATCGGTTGCCATGTGCGCGACGATTACGGGGGTGTGCACCCCAGCTACGACCTGCAGTTCACCACGACCGAACCGAACCTCGGCGATGAAGGCCGCCTCCCGCCCCCCTTGACCCTGCTGGGGGCCAAGCTGCAGCCCGCGTGGTTGAAGAAAGTGCTCTTCGATGGCGAAAGCGTGCGCCCGTACCTGGGGGCGCGGATGCCGCAATATGGCAAAGAGAATCTCGGTCACCTCCCCGCACTGCTGGCCCGGACCGACACCCTGCCGGCCGTCGACTGGACCATTCCCAATCCCGAGCGCGAGAGTGACCGCGAACGGGAGCGCGAGTTCCGCAAGGCGGGGCGCGACCTGCTGGGGAACCAGGGGCTGTACTGTATTGCCTGTCACAACTTCAATGGCAAAGAGGCCCCGGTCAATCGCGGCATGGAGCTGACCAGCAGCTACCAACGCCTGCAGCCCGCCTGGTTCAACGCCTTTCTGCGCAACCCCCAACAATTCCGCCCCCGCATCATCATGCCGCAGTCGTGGGCCAATGGCATCGCGTCGCACAAGACCATTTTGGATGGGGACACCGATCGCCAGATCCAGTCGATCTGGTATTACCTCTCGCTGGGAACCTCGGCCGCCGATCCTCCCGGGCTGCGGGGCATCGACACCCGGCTGACCGTGGGCAACCGGGTCCGCATGCACCGCGGCCGCAGCCGGGTCGCGGGTTACCGGGGCATTGCCGTCGGCTTCCCCGAGCAACTGCACTACGCGTTCAATGCCGAGACGGGAACGCTGTCGGCCGTGTGGCGCGGCGGATTTGTCTCGGCCAACTGGAGTGGCCAGGGCTCGGGCGATTTCCACCCGGCGGCCGAACCGGTGCTGCTGCCCCAGGATGTCTCGCTGCTGGTGCAGGACGATCCCCCCACCCCCTGGCCCCGGCTGCCTGTCATGACCAAAGACAACCGGGTCAATCCCGATCCCCTCTACCCGAAGAACCTCGGGTACCAGTTCCAGGGATACCGGCTGGATCGTGAGGGGGTGCCGACGTTCCGGTATCGCCTGCACGACATCGCGGTGACCG
>JBKCTR010000065.1:0-2684 GCA_046318755.1 Planctomycetaceae bacterium | reverse complement strand
GAATAGAAGATCGCCCCTTTCTGGGAATCGACGGCCGAAACTTCCAACACATCTCCCCCCTGCACCCAACCAATGTAGACGTCGTCGTTGAAGTACAGGGCCCGCGGGGTCTCGGGAGAGATGCGGTCCCGCTGAAAACTGGTCTTGGAGAACACCAGTGTCTGGGAGGATTCGGGAATTTGCAGGGCCCGCAAGACCGACCGCAGGTAACCACGCCCAGGTTCGTAGTCGAGAACCTTGGTGCCCGCCCCCAACTCGGCATCCAATTTCGAGATCGGATCGTCCAGAATGGGATCGCTGTACGAGATTGGTTCCTGTTCGTAGGGGGTATCGGAGGCAACGAGAAGGCAGGGAACTACGCCGACCAACCCCAGCGCGACAAACCCCAAAACCAACAACCATCCCTGTGAACCACAGCCATTCCGGTGGGTCTGACTCACTGAACAAGGGAACGACCCCTTGTTTTCCCGGCATTCGAACAGTTCGGACATGGTTCAGCACCTCGCGGAAAGTCCGGTTCCAGGGGACCCCGCCTGACGTGCGGCACGGGCCTCACCAAAAAAGGACAAACTTGTCCTTTAATCGTCAGTATATCCCTGCTAAGATTCTGGTCAACGGAAAGTGACCGGTTTTTCCTCCCCTCTGTGAGTGTGAGCCCACATGCTGTCTCAGACTGTGGAATATGCCCTGCGAGCCGCTGTCTACTTGGCCAATCAGGCCCCCCAGGCCCGCACCACGGAACAAATCGCTGAGGTCACCAAGGTTCCCCAGGCGTATCTTTCGAAGGTGATGCAGAACCTGGCGAAGGCGGGGCTGGTCCGATCGCAACGGGGAATTCACGGGGGCTTTCTGCTGGCGCGAAGTTCCTCGGAACTGACCATTCTCGAAGTGGTCAACGCTGTCGATCCCGTTCAGCGGATCCAGACCTGCCCCCTCGGAATTGCCGCCCATGGATCCAATCTCTGCCCGCTGCATCGGCGGTTGGACCTGGCCTTGGCGGCCGTTGAAAACGCCTTCGGGAAGACCACTCTGGCCGAGGTGCTGTCGGAGCCGACCCGCAGTGTCCCCTTGTGTGGAATGACAATTCCCGCTGGGGCAGCCTGTTTGCCAATCGATCTGGCAACGCCCCCGCCGGGGAAAGCGACCTGACGCCGCCCCTCGCGGCCAGCCAATCTTCCAATCCCGGGCGCTTGTCGCCCGTGCCCCCACCGATTGCACCCGCATCGGCCCCGAGCCTTCAGGCCCCGTCGCCCGACTCCCGGCGGGCCCCCTACCAGTTTTCGTCCGGCACGACAGGCCGGACTTGAAACATCGAACTTGTGGTTGGCGATCTGGAAGTGTTGACCGTTGTCCCCCGGTCGCCAACCGATATGATTCTGCGTCCCTTTCTGAACCAAGGAGCAGTCAAGTCATGTCGACGGCGATGGAACTTTACGATGAGGCCACCAAACTCAAGGGAGCGGGGAAACTCGCCGAGGCGGTGGAGAAGCTGAATGCGGCGCTGCAACTCGATGCCAACCATGTGCTGACCCACTCGGCACTGGGGGTTCTGTTGCAGAAACTGGGGCGTAACGACGAGTCAATCGCCCACGCCCAGAAGGTGTGCGAACTCGAACCAAACGACCCGTTTTCGTTCACGCAGCTATCCGTCATTTGTCATCTTTGCGGGAAGATTCCCGAAGCCGAGGCGGCCATGGCCCAGGCCCACGTGTTGCAGGGCCGGCGCCCCCACTAGGCGCACACGGCGTTTGCCCCCCCGCCACAGGCACGCCGTGCCGGGGTGCGCGGTGTGCGGGGGGAATCTGTCTGAATCTCGAAACCCTTCCCAAGAGAGGCTGCGATGTCCAAGGTCTTGATTCCGATCGGCGACGCCACAGAGGTGCTCGACACGCTGTATCCGGTGTTCCGGCTGCCGGAGGATGGGTTCGAGGCGGTGGTGGCCGGTCCACAGGCCCGGCACTATCACGGGGTGATGCACGAGATCCCCCCGAATGAGAACATTCCCTGGGACATCACGCGGGAGCAGCCCGCCTACCACATTAAGGCGACGGTGGCGTTCAAGGATGTGCGGCCCGAGGACTATGCGGGGCTGTTTTTAAGCGGCGGACGGGCGCCCGAGTACCTGCGGTACGACCAGGATCTGCTGCGGATCACCCGCCACTTCTTCGAGACGAAAAAACCCGTGGCGGTGGTCTGCCATGGGGTGGAGATCGCGGCCGCCGCCGGAGTGTTGCCGGGGCGGACGATGACCACCGTCGCCAAATGTGCCCTCGACATCACCCAGTTTGGAGGCACGTACGTGAATCAGCCAGTGGTGGTCGATGGCCACATGGTGAGTGCCCGCACCTGGCACGATAACACGTTGTTCATGAAGGAATTTCTGAAGCTGCTGAAGGCGAACCGGTCGGCCTGACTCGGAATGGCGACGGGCCATCCGCCGGCCCACTCCACCCCGCCCTCCCCCGCGCGTTCCCCCACGTACAACGAAACAGCAGAACAACGAAGCCGAAGAGCAACGTGCTTGCAGAAACGGTGCGGAGTTCCGCGTTCAATCCCACGCGAAGCGGCGTCCGCAGTCTCCCCGTGTCCGGTTTCAGTTCGCCGGCGGTTGCTCGGTCGAGCCAGGGTTGGTCAGTCGGCGCCTGAGATAGGCGGCCCGGGCGGCATTGCGGTCCCCGGAATCG
>JBKCTR010000064.1:0-1772 GCA_046318755.1 Planctomycetaceae bacterium | reverse complement strand
AATCGGAACCAGTGACGGCGCGCGAGGCTGTTCGAACGACAGGCCGCCCAGGTGCAAATCAGACACGAGACACCCGCCAAACTGAACTACGGTTTCACTCCGCCGCCATCACGCCACGAGCTGCCAGAGATCGCACCACGTGTTCGATCTCGCCATCGGCATCCGCTTGGCACCTGGCCACCACGGCGAGACAGAGGGTAGGCCAGTCGATCCACCAACGCAGGCCAGACGCCTGCCAATCATCGACAACACGCCGCAGCTCTGCCGCCGTACCTGGCCCAGGCTGGAAGCGCTGCCGCCGTTCCCACGCCACGCCTGCCGCCGTCTGTACTCGCCTGGCCATCACTGCACCTGCTTTCCGTTGTGAAGTAGTTCCCTGTACCGCTCGAAACGTGTCTGCCCTGACAGCTCTTGCGGGAACGCCTGCCGCAGCTCTGCAATCCATTCGCCCGCTGCCTGTTCAATGTGTTCCTGTTCCAGCCCCATTTCGAACAACACCACGTCTTCCGCCGTCGCCCGTGCCGCCCGCCGTCTGTCGAGAGTCACCACGCCCGCCAGTTTCTGCACCCGTTCAGAGTCTGCCGCAGACCGCCAGAGTTCAAAGAACCGCTGTTCCAACCCGCTGCCTGCAATCGCAGACCGAAACACGCTTTCCACGGAAGACAACACTTCAGCCAACCCGCTGTATTCCATCACCTTCACTTCTGACATTTCTTCACCTTGTTTTGAGACTCAGGCCCAACGCCTGACAAAGCCTATCCACCACGGCGAGGGTAACGCTCCGTTCGCCAGTCACGAAACGCGAGATCACCGCAGGCGAGACTGCCGCCGCCTTGCCAATCGCGTAATTCGTCAAACCGCTGTCAGCAATCGCCTGCCGCAGCTCTGCCGATATCGTCCGCTCTGCTGTCTTCCGTTTCGCCATCATCGTGGTCCGCGAGGTGCCGCAGTATTTCCGCCTGCCGTTGTGGTTTCACCTGGCGGAACAGCTCCGCCAGTCTGTCAAACGCCGCCGCATCATCGCCCGCCGCCGCCATCACGCCGAACGACCGAGGATGCGTTGAATCGTGCTGTGTTTCCATTCGGTGCCGCCCTGTTTCGTCTGAATTCCGCGAGCTGTCAGCTCCGCTGCAATCGCCCGCATCGAGTAACCACGGGAACGCAATTCCTTTACCATCCCCACAATCTGCTGTTCCACGTGGTTTTCCACGAGCTGAACACCGTCCGCCGCGAGATCAAACCCCACGGGAACCGCTCCCACGCGTTCGCCCTGGCGTTTCTTGTGTTGCATGGCAACGGCAGTTCGTTCGCTGATCTGATCACTTTCGAATTCGGCCATCACTGCCAGCAATCGAAACACCATTTTCCCGGCCGCAGAGCTTGTATCAATCCGCTCAGAGACAGAGGCAAGATCCACACCGGCACGTTCCAGACGTGACGCAATTTCGATTGTGTCGCGAGTATTCCGGGCGAGTCTCGACAGGCTGTAAACCACGAGACAGGCACCACGTTCGCGACACACCGCCGCCAACGCCTGTTGCAACGCCGGGCGAGTATCCGAACGCGTTCCGCTCAGGCCAGCATCAACGAACACTTCGCCCAGGCTGTACCCGTTGAGATCACACCAAGCTGCAATCTTCGCCCGCTGCGCATCGAGACTCACACCGTTGTCTGCCTGTCCCTCTGTGCTAACGCGAACGTATCCAATCGCCTGCATGACTCACCCGCCAGAACAGAGGAACGACAAACACCACACCCGCAGTATATCCCAA
>JBKCTR010000063.1:0-3480 GCA_046318755.1 Planctomycetaceae bacterium | reverse complement strand
GGTGTGCGGGACCGACCCGTCTGGCCCGCCCGACGAACGTTCCAACCCAGCGGCGCGCCGGGGAGAGGATGGCCCGTTCTCGCGACCATCCCCCGCCAGCAGTCCGATCCCCACCATCAGCAGACAGAGCAGGCAGGTCAGCGAGAGGCGGGACATAGCGCACCGTCCGGGGAGTGATCAGACCAGGGCGAACAGCGGGAACAACCGAGAATCCATCGAAGAGATCACGCCAGAATCTCGTGGACCACGCGGGCAGGTTCGACCCCCGTCAGCCGGAAATCGAGCCCCTGCGCCCGCACAGTCAACCGGTTGTGGTCGAGTCCCAACAAATGCAGCATGGTCGCGTGCAGGTCGTGCACGTGCACCGGGTTCTCGACCGCATGGTAGCCGAGGTCGTCGGTGGCGCCATAGGTGGTGCCTCCCTTCACCCCACCCCCAGCCAGCCACATCGAGAACGAGCGCATGTGGTGGTCGCGTCCTGCCGTGGCCCCTTTTCCCTGGAACATCGGCGTGCGCCCGAACTCTCCCCCCCAGATGATCAGGGTGTCGTCGAAGAGGCCGCGTTGCTTGAGGTCCTGGATGAGGGCGTAGGTGGGTCGATCGGTCAGGCCGCAGGTGGTGTGCATGTACTTCACCAGGTCGCCGTGATGATCCCAGCCCCGGTGATAGAGCTGGATGAAGCGCACGCCGCGCTCGGCCATTCGCCGGGCGATGAGACAGTTGCGGGCGAAGCTGGAGGCCTGCAGTTGATCATCGGCCAAGCCGTACGACTCCAGCACATGCCGGGGTTCCTGCGCGAGGTCCAGCAGTTCCGGTATGCCGGTCTGCATGCGGAAGGCCAGCTCGTACTGGTCGATGCGGGTTTCGAGTTCCGGATTGGGAGAACGCTGCAACTGTTCGGCATTCAACCGGCGCAGGGTGTCGAGTGCCCGCCGCTGCTGGGCCATCGTCACCCCCGGGGGGTTCTGCGCATAATGCACTGCTTCTCCCTGCTGCTGGAACTGCACCCCCTGCACGCGCCCGGGGAGAAACCCCGCCCCCCACTGGCGGGAGGAAATTGGCTGCGGGTTGCGTCCCCCTTCGCTGGTCAGCACGACAAACCCGGGCAGGTTGCTCGACTCGCTCCCCAGGCCGTAGGTCACCCAGGCTCCCATGCTGGGGCGTCCCGAAATCGACGTGCCGGTGTTCATCACCGTGTGGGCCGGGTCATGATTGATCTGGTCGGTGTGCATCGAGCGGATGATCGCCAGATCGTCGGCCAGCTTGCTGGTCCAGGGGAGGATCTCGGCAATCTCCTGCCCCGACTGACCGTGCCGGGCGAACCGGAACTGCGACCCCAGCACCTTCAGTTGTTGTCCCTGCAGTTGGGCAATGGGCTGCCCCCTGGTGTACGACTCGGGCATCGGCTGCCCGTCGAGTTCGTCCAGCTTGGGCTTGTGATCGAACGTCTCGAACTGCGAAGGACCTCCCGACATATAAAGGAAGATCACCCGCTTGACGCGGGGGGAGAAATGCGGGCCGACAGGGACTCCGGCCAGGGGCGCGCCCGCGGCGCGAACAGGAGTGTCGCGTTCGAGCAGGGTCGACAAGGCGACGCTGCCCAACCCCAGGGCGGTCTGCGAGAGAAAGGTGCGGCGGCTCTCGTGCACGTGACAATCCACGGCGATGTTCCTGGAGGTTGGTTCGGCGGCCAAGTCGACGGGACCCGTACCGCCCGCTCTCGGTTTGTACCTCGGTATTCTGACAGCGCCGTCGATTCCGGGCCACAGTGCTGGGCCAGCGGTTCTTCGAATGGCACTCGTACACCATCCAGTTCTGCCAGGATTCCGGCAGGGAGGGGCCAAGAAGAGCTCAGTCGTCGCTGATGGGCGCGTCGGCGTCAGACTCTCGGTCTGGTCCAGACGACTCGTCCACCACACGCGGCGGGGTGTCTGCCAGCAGGGCAATGCCCCGCAGCCTGCGGCGGGGTCGGTGGCCCAGTCCCGCGATCTGCCGCCGGTACCAGGCGTCGAACGCGGCGAGTCGCCGGTCAATCTCCCGATCGAGCTGCGCCAGGCTGGCCCGGTTCGTCACACATGCGAAGGCGGCCCCCCAACCCCGCATCAACTGGTCGATCCGGGCCATCCATTGCACAGAGCCCGCCTCGGTTCCCCGGCGGGTGTCTGCCAGGATCCACCGCGCGAGTTCCTCGCGGGCCCGCGCCAATTGCCGGTCGAGCCGGTCGAGCAAGTGCCGGCGCGAACGCCGGCTGGGAGAGACCCCCCGCGGATGCACCCGGCAGCCCAGAAAATCGAACCCGCGCCCCACCTCCACCAGCACCGACTTGCCACTGCCATCTCCCGGGGCGTAGCAGGTCATCCCCAGTCGGCCGAGTTCCTCTTGCGACGTCTCGAAACCGCGTTCCACAGCGGCGGCGGTCGGGCCGAGAATGACGAAGTCATCGAGGTAGCGCACGGTGACCAAACCCCCGGCATTGAGCCGGCGGTCGAAGTCGCGCAGCGCGATGTTCCCCGCCAACACCGACAGCAGCGAGCCTTGCGCGACCCCCGCGGGACCCAGGGGAAACAGGTCGAGCCAGGGCTGCACCTCGGCCGGATTGGCCAGTTCCGTTTCCATCCCTTCGCACAACAGGTCGACGAGCCGGAGATCGGCCACCTCCTGCCGCAGAAATGCCCCCACCTCGGACCGCGGAATGTGCGGGAAGAAGTCTTTGACATCCGACGTGGCGGCGAATTGCCCCGTGGTTCGCAGGGTGTGCCGAACGGCGGCGATTGCTTCCGGCACCCCCCGTCCCACATTCCCGGCGAAGCTGGTCGGGCAGTCGAGCACCGGCACCAGTTGCCCCAGGTGCGCTCGAAGTGTGGCATCGCGTGTCTGGATCACTCCCAACAGCGCCCGCTGGACCACCCGGTCGACCACTCCCGGGACGGTCACGCCCCGCCGGGAGCCGCCGCTCTTGCGCTTCACATAGGCCCGCCGGGGCCCGAACCGAAACGTCCCCTGCCGCAGTTCGTTCTGTAGTTGCTGCAGGTGGGCGATGGGGTGGCGGTCGAACTCGGCCAGCTCGTCGCGCAGTTCGGGCCAGGCGGTCTGCCGCAGGGAACGCCGCACGACCCGCCACGCCCAGTGGAGGTGTTCGAGCGCGCAGAAAGAGGTGAAGAGCGGACCCATCGGACGACGATTGCTGTCAGAAACCATCGCGGGTCCCCTTCGGTGCCGTGGACCCGCGATTGTTAGGTACCGGCGTTTTCGGGAGCACCCGCCGCTCCCCAAAGGGAACAGCCGGTGGCGATCCACGAAACCCGTCGCCACGCCCCGGTGCACTGCGCACCCGGACGGGCGAACACCCCCTCTCGAAACGAGCCGGGGGTTGTGTGAAGCGGACAAGCCGCTTCACTCCGCGGGACTGCCAACGGAATTGTGAAGAGACCGGGGGAAGGAAGGACGCGGTGCAATGCCACGACGGCACAATCCCCGCTC
>JBKCTR010000062.1:0-7872 GCA_046318755.1 Planctomycetaceae bacterium | reverse complement strand
ATGGCGGACTCCGTCGCCAATCGGTCTGTACTTCGCTAAACTTTGGTACTTCGAAAAGTTGTATCCTCTGGTGTACGGAGTCGCAGCCCTGCGCTGCGGATGTGAGTGGGGGGCAAACCAGAAGGGTGCAACTTGATCGAGATGGAGTCTTCCGGGGTCGAATCGATCTGTGGTCCAGAACGAGAACTCCCGGTCCAGAGTCGATGTTTCGATATTCGACCAGGGTGGCGTCCTGGCGATGCCTCCCACACTTGTCGAATCGCCGCGGTCCAAATCCACATGGAGTGAGCCTGTCGATGTCTTCGAGCGACCATCAACACGCCGTTGCCGACGTTCTGGATTTGCCCGGCGGGAGCGAAGCGGCTCCTTCGATTGCCACTCCTGAAACTTCGGGTGCCTCTTCATCTCGCGGCACGGGTGGAAGGCGTAGCACCAGTCACCTCAAGGCTGTTCCTGAAACTCTCGAGCAACGCGAAGCCATCAAGCGGGCTGCCGAGGACTATGCCCGTGGGCTGGACCGATCCAAGCCATTCACGAAGAACCAGCTGGAAAGCTTTGGCCGGGATCTGTTGATCCGCCTCGGGCTTCCCGAAAAGTTCCTCGGCTTCACGATGGTGCTGATCGGCAACTTCTTTTGGAAACAGCAATTCCTCGCGATTCCCTTTCATCGCCGGATGCTGCTGTTGCCCCACTGCCTGAAGCATGCGGAAGGCTGCCCGGCCGACTACGACGAATTCGGACTCGATTGTGAAAAATGCGGTGCCTGTTCGATCGCCGATTACAAGGTTCGAGCAGAGCAATTGGGCTACAAGGTGCTAGTGGCGGAAGGTTCGCCGATTGTTCTCAAGATCATTGTCTCGGGACATATCGATGCGATCCTGGGAGTCTCCTGCCTCAATGTCCTCGAAAAGGCCATCGACAAGGTGTTGATCGCCGGAGTGCCGTCATATGCCATCCCTCTGCACTCGGGGGACTGCAAAAACACCTCCCTCGACGAGGCTTGGGTTTGGGATGTTTTGGAAAAGTACGAGGAACTTCCGACCGGCCCGACCGTGAGCTTTGTGCCTCTGATGCGGGCATCGAATGAGTTGTTCGACCGTGATTTCGACAAACTGCTCCCCAGGGCGCGGAGTCGTGGAACTGCGGCGGACCTGGATTCTCCCCTGGCTCTGACCGAGTCGGTCTCTTATGACTGGCTGGCGCACGGGGGGAAGCGTTTTCGGCCATTCATCACGCTCGCAGCCTATGATGCGGCCAGCGGTGGGGTGGGGGCCGCGGCTGGAGCAGGCGAGAATGCACCTCAATTTCCAGATGGTGTCCGACGAGTGGCGATGGCGATCGAGGCGTTTCACAAGGCCTCGCTGGTCCACGACGACATCCAGGACGATGACAAGTTCCGGTATGGCTCGGCCACGCTGCATCGGCGGCATGGCACTGGCCCAGCCATCAACATGGGCGATCATCTGATTGGATTGGGATACCGGCTTGTCTCGAACGCTCGGGCCGAGATTGGTTCGGATGCGGCGGCCGACATCATCGACCGGATGGCGTCCGCTCATTTGCGGCTGTGCGACGGCCAGGGAGCCGAGATGGCCTGGAACAGTGCGCCGGACCGCGCTCTGAAGCCAATCGATGCCCTGCAAATCTACGCCCTCAAGACGTCGCCGGCGTTCGAGGCCGCCCTCTACGCCGGTCTGCGGCTGGCCGGTCCAGTCGAGGCTTGGGATGAGATGATCCCGGCCTTCTGTCGTCACTTGGGAGTCGGATTCCAGATCCTGAATGATCTGCATGATTGGGAGGGGGACAACCACAACAAACTGGTCGCAGGACAGGATGCCGAGGCAGTCCGCCCCACGGTGTTGTTGGCCCTCGCCTTCGAGGCAGCCAACCCCAGTCAGCGCGAAGAGCTGCTGTCGATCATCCGTGGCAGCGGACCGGCAGCGTTGCGGTTAGGGCGTCTCCGCCGGGTCTTTGAACAGTGCGATGTCTTCTCAAAGGCCGAGGCTCTCGTGGAGAAGTCCCGTGCCCGGGCCGAGGCCCTTGCCGACGGGGTGGAGCTTCTCCCTTTACGTCAATTCCTCTACTTCCTGGTCGACATGGTGCTGGCTCCCGACTCTCAGGAGCCCGCCATCGCACAGAACAATCTGTTGTCGTTGCCCGTGATTGCCGGCGGAATGTCGTGAGTTCCGTCAGGCGCGCCATGGTCTGGTCGACGGCATTCCCGAAGCCCAAGCGGTTGCCCGATTTCTTGCTGGCTCCACTGCGATGACTTCTCTGTCCCAGTCTGTTCCGGTCTCCGGCCGCTCGGCCGTTCTTCTGATCGCCCACGGCAGCCGCCGTCCGGAGGCGAATGCCGATCTCGTGCGGCTGGCCGGACTGCTGGCAAAGGATCCGGAGTTCGACATCATTGAGACGAGCTACCTCGAGTTGGCGTTGCCTGACATTCCGACCGGAGGGCGGCGATGCGTGGAACGTGGTGCGACGACCGTTCGAATGCTCCCCTACTTCCTCTCGGCCGGAGCCCATGTGGTGGAGGACCTTGAGGCTCACCGAACCGAACTCGCCAATGAGTTTCCCAAGGTTCGGTTCGAGCTCTGCCCCCACTTGGGACTTCATCCGTTGATGGTCGAAATCGTGCGGCAACGCCTTCGCGAGACAGTCCCCGCATCCTGAGCAGTTTGGCCCCTGGTTTGGGGGGAAGCCGGCACGATGTCCAGCGATTCCCGTTCCCGCCGCCCGCAGTACAATCCGGTCAGAGACCGCCGGAGGATCATGGCGGCCATTCTCTCGTTGGCTGTGGTCTTGATCGCCATGAGCGAAGCACGGCGGCCCGAGAATTGGAGATGGCTGGCCCCCGCCCCCAGCTCTGCCGAACAGTGGCCCTCATCCCGTTCCGAGACCGTTGCCGATCCGCTGGCCCCTGACCAGGTGCGAATTGTTTCGTCTCGGGAGCCGGCGGCGTCGAGCGCTGGATTGCGGGAACAGCATCAACCAGAGCAGGTTTCGCTGCGGATTCCGGCCGACTTTCTCGATGCCGTTCAGGAGAGCCGGGTGGGAGTGCGGGCCACAGAACGCCCCGCCTACTTCGCGATGTTGTCGACCGCCCGCGATGCCAATTCGCAGGAATTGGCCACCGCAGCACGACGGGACCTTCCGTTCCAGAGCCTGATGAATGACTCGGCCGAGCACCGTGGAGAAGTGATCTGGATCGAGGGGGAACTACGCCGGGTAGAACCGTTGGAGGCGGGTCCGAACCACGCTGGATTTCAGACACTCTACGAAGGCTGGCTGTTCACTGATGAGGCCGGCCGCACCAACCCCTACCGGATTGTGGTCAGTGAACTCCCCCCGGGATTTCCACAGGGGACCGAGGTCCGTGAGCGGGTGTGTCTTCCGGCCTACTTCTTCAAACGCTACACCTACGCAACCGCACATGGTCAGCATTCAGCCCCCATGCTGATCGGCTATCGCTGGACGCGGATTGTCGGGCAGCGCGAGAGTTCAGCGGGCAACAGTTCCCCTGGCTGGTGGCCATTCGCAATCGCCCTGATTGCGGCAGGCTGGTTTGGTCTGCAGATCGCCAGGTTCCGTCTGTCCCGTTCCCGTCGTTCGCAACCACACTCTGCCACCTCGAGCGACTTCGTCGCAAGTCCCGAAGGACTGGATCCAGCGCCCGATCCCCGCGAGTTTTTAGGCCAACTGGCTAAAGAGGGGGAGCAGCAGCAGGGCCCCTCTCCGTCACCGACTGCCACGGATCGATTGTGAAACCACGAGAGACCAAGTGGCCGAAAAGATCTGGGGCCCTGCAGCTCAAAAAAAAATCACGGCGTTTGTACGCGTTGTGACGAAGAAATCCGATTGTTAAGATTCCTTCACACTTTCCATTTGTGTGAGGAGTTTTCATGAGGAACATTGTTCGCGCATTGATTCGCTTGAGTCTGGCAGGAGGAATCTGGTTCGGGATGATTTCCCCTCCAGTCACCGGACAAGAGTCGCGACAGGAAAGCAAGACGGCCGGTGGGGATGTCTCGGTACTGATTCCGCAAATCACAGCGTCCAATCCATTCGCCCGCCTGGCGGCCATTGGCCACGTCGCGGAATTGGGTGCAAAGGGGGCTCCCGCCACGCCGGCTCTGCTCGATGCCCTGCGTTGCGAGCAGATGGACGTCTTGTTTGAGACCCCCCAGGTGACGGGGATTCGCCAAACGATTGCCGATGTCTTGGTCAAACTGGGCCCCTCAATTGCACCCCAACTGCAGAGTGCGCTGCAAAGCGAGAATGGACTGGTCAGGGTGGGTGCGGCAACAGCGCTCTACCGAATCGATCCCAAGCAGCATCGCGACCGGTCCCTGCCGGTCCTGATCGCCGCCCTGAAGGCCGAGGACGAAGCGGCGGCGGATGCCGCCCAGGCCCTCGAGGCTATCGGTGCGGACGCTGCACCGGCCCAGCCGGAATTGTTGCGTCAACTCGCCCACAATGACCCGGCGGTGCGCTGCCAAGTCGGCCATGCCTTGGCCGCATTAAAGGGAGATGGCAACATCACCCGCTTGCAAGGCTCGCTCCATAAAGCCACCCCGCTCCAGAAGGTGGGAATAGCCTACGCCCTCGCGAAACAGAATCCCGAGGCCATTCCGCAGGTCAAAGAGACTTTGGCTGAGGCATTGAGGAATGCATCGCCAGAAGTTCGTCAGCAGGCCGTCTGGGCCATCGGGCAACTCGGTCCCGTGGCAAAACCTCTTGCGCGCGATTTGATTCAAGCACTGTCGAAACTGAATCCCGATCCTCGAGAGTACTTCTTTGGCGGGGGACGGCTGGGGAGACTCTCATTCGACCCATCGCTGGCCTTGGTGGCGATGGGTCCAGAGGTCAAGGAGGCTCTGTCCGAAGCACTCGAAAGCGATAATGCCGGCACCCGATTGATGGCGGGAATCGCCCTCGTACGAATCGATCCCACTTCAGGCCCGCTTGTGGCCCCAATCTTGCACCAGGCGCGCGAGGAAAAGAACCAAGCACTGCGGTGGGTGGCTGAGATGAACACCGCCCCACCAGCGCCTGGTGCAACCCAAGACATTGACACCCTGATCCAAAACCTTCTGGAGACCACCGGATTTGGTCCTCCCTCTCCTGCGGTGGGGCAACTGGCCCGCCGCGGTGCCGAGGCGGTAGATCCCCTGATGAAGGTTCTCGAGGTGGGAGATGGTATGGCAGCGATGAAAGTGACCCAAGTGCTGGGGACGATTGGAGAGCCAGCGGTCGAACCCCTGACCAAGGCTTTGCGCGGAGAGCAGCCGCGTCAGCGACTCTATGCCGTGAATGCCTTGGCGATGATGGGGCCCGCGTACCAGAGCCTGCTGATCGAGGCCCTTTCGGATTCCGCTTATCCGGTCCGCCGCGCCGCCCGCCAGGCGCTGAAGGCCCTCAACACTCCCGAAGCCCGCGAAGCACTGAGCAAGTCCGCCGAAAACCGCTAGTCTCCATTGATTCCCATGCACTCCCCTGCCCTGCTGTTGTCGGTCCTTGCCCTGATCCCCGGCGTGCTGCTGGCCGCCGAACCGTTTCGGTTCGAGGGTTCCTCCACGCTTCCCCTGTTGATCATCGATCCTGGGGCGCAGGCCATCCCCAATGAACCCAAGATTCGGGCCACATTGTCGGTCATTGACCACAGCCCGGGAAAAGGTAATTCGCTGACCGACAAGCCGACCCAGCAGGTCCCGATCATGATCGAGGTCCGAGGCTCGTCATCGCAGATGTTCGAGAAGAAGTCGTATGCTCTCGAAACCGTCGATGAAACGGGAGAAGAGCAACCTGTGAGTCTGCTGGACCTGCCCAAGGAGACCGACTGGATTCTCTACGGCCCCTACTCCGACAAATCATTGATGCGGAACCACATCGCCTATGAACTGAGCCGGAGGATGGGGCAGTACGCTCCCCGCACGCGGTTCGCCGAGGCGTTCGTTCGGGAACGAGAGGGGGATCTCGCCGGACAGTACGTGGGGGTCTACCTCTTGGTGGAGAGCGTCAAGCGTGCGAAGGACCGGGTCGATGTTCCCCGGTTGCGCAAGTCCGAATCGGGAGAATTCACTGGAGGTTACGTGCTGAAGGTGGATCGCGTCGGTGGCCCAGAAACGTACTTCACCAGTGATTTTGGCAGTGTGCTGGGGTTTGTCTCACCCCGGGGAAGCCGGCTGGACGATGCCCAACGAAACTGGATTCAACGCGATTTCAGCCAGTTCGAAGAACGGCTGTCACGCCGGGACTTCCAGGATGCCCAAGAGGGCTATGCCCGGTTCATCGACAGTGATTCCTTCATTGACTATTTCCTGCTCAACGAGCTCTTCAAGAACGTCGACGCCTATTTCCTGAGCACCTTTCTGCATCGCACGGGCGACGGGCGACTGAAATTGGGACCGGTTTGGGACTTGGACCTCAGCACCGGGAATGCGTCCTACGGTGGTGTGTGGAAGGCAGAGGGATGGATGCTGTTTCCGGAGGATCCGCGACGCGGCTCAGCTGTCCCCTTCTGGTGGGATCGCCTGTTCGAGGACCCCTCTTTTCGCACCCGCCTGAGAGACAGGTATCGCGCTCATCGAGAAGAAGTGTTCAGCGAAACAGCACTGTTTCGATTGATCGACGAGACCGCCCAGACTCTCGATGAGGCCCAGAAGCGGAATTTCCAGCGCTGGCCCACTCTGGGGAAGTATGTTTGGCCCAACCCCCGCCCATACGCCCGGACCTATCCGGAACTGATTCAGAATCTGAAGACCTGGTTCCACAACCGAATTGTCTGGATGGATGCGAACATCGACATTTTGGCCGAGAAAGGCCCCTAACACGTCCCGGTTGAGTCTGCAGTTTGGCGAGACTGTCTGCCGATGGAGGGCCGGTTTTCGATGCGATCAACTCCCGCCCATTGCTCCCTTGGCAGCCTAAACAAACTCCCGGCACCGTTCGACGGACTTCCCCCCTCCCTCCCCTTTAACGCCGCTATTCACATCGACCCCCCACGGGGCGACAAAATGGATGGCAGCAGTCACATTCGCGGCGGTCAGTCCTCCAGCGAGAATCACAGGGCATGCCGACTCGCGGACGATCTGGGCCGAGAGATTCCAATCATGCACCAATCCCGTCCCCCCGACGCGATTCGTTGAACGGTCACAACTGTCGAGCACGAGGGCGTCTACCAATCGATGGATTTCGCGAGCTTGCATCACTGCGTCGGGCCCCTCGACACTCACTTTTCCCAGCAGCTTGCGTGGTGTCAGCCTGGGGCGCAGGTACTGCAACGCGTCAATCGACAGGTCGCCATGAAGCTGAATCACCCAAGCCGGGACCTGATCGGCGAGCTCCACAATCGAGTCCGGGTTGGTGAGATGGGTGACCAGGACAGGGACCACAAATGGCCCCATGGTCGTGCAAATCTCCCGTGCGGTTTCAGGGCCGATGAAGTCGGGCGATTCATGGACTTGGCCGACCAGAAGTCCGATCGCGTCGGCACCGGCGGCCACAGCGATCGCGGCATCCGCACAGGTGCGGACGCCACAGATCTTCACACGCACCATGCTGTCCAATCCTCCAACCAGCGGGAATCCACTCGCAGCCCAACACGAACCCGCAGATTGTCTCGCATCTCGGAGGAGTTCGCGAGCCGGTGCAGAGCATCGGGCATCGGGCAGCGGGGCTCGGGGCTGACGGCCCCTGCCGGGGTCATTGAAGTTTCCAGTGAGGGATCATTAGCATCTTCTTGATGCCGAACGGCATTCCCTGGTGGGAAGTCTTGGCTCCGGTGAGGCAACCATGCGGAACATTCTCGAATCTCTGTCACAGGCACTCTCAGAGGGTCAACGGGTGGCCTACACCGCCCTCGTTGAGACA
>JBKCTR010000061.1:0-8481 GCA_046318755.1 Planctomycetaceae bacterium | reverse complement strand
GTCGCCCGGATTTTCGGCCTGGCTGGAAGGGGAGCCGCTGGATATTGCCCGGCTGCTGCATACGGAAACCGGCAAGCCACGAATCTCGATTCTGTCGATCGCCCATCTGAACGATGCCGAGCGGATGTTCTTCGTGACCATCCTGCTGAACGAGGTGATTGCCTGGATGCGTTCGCAGGCGGGGACCTCGAGCCTGCGGGCCATTCTTTACATGGATGAGGTGTTCGGGTACTTCCCGCCGACCGCCAATCCTCCGTCGAAGACCCCGATGCTGACGCTCTTGAAACAGGCACGGGCATTTGGCGTGGGGGTGGTGTTGGCGACACAGAACCCGGTCGATCTCGATTACAAGGGGTTGTCGAACGCGGGAACGTGGTTTATTGGCCGCCTGCAGACCGATCGCGACAAGCAGCGGGTGCTGGATGGGCTGGAGGGGGCCTCGGCGGCGGCCGGTGCGGTGTTTGACCGCGGCAGACTCGAGAAGATCATCTCGGGTCTGGGAAATCGAGTGTTCCTGATGAACAACGTGCACGACGACCACCCCGAAGTGTTTCAGTCGCGGTATGTGCTCTCTTACCTGCGGGGCCCGTTGACCACCCGGCAGATTGCGACCCTGATGGCACCGCGGAAGATTGCGTCGGTGGTGGGGACCAAGGGGGCAGGGTCGCTCGCCAGCCGGCATTCGTTGGGAAGCAGTGCCGGGGCCCGGCCCGTGTTGCCACCCGAGATCGGCGAGGTCTTCGAAGTCGAACGGGGGCTGTCCCGCGAAGGGAAGCTGGTGTACGAACCGGCGCTGATGGCCCTGGCGCGGGTGCACATCACGAACGCCCGTTTGGGGGTGGATGAATGGGATGAATTGACCCTGGTGAAGCGGATTTCGGCGACGGAAGCCGTGACCTGGGATCAAGCGGCGTTGTATCACAAGGGGGACGAACCCGAGGTCGAGCCGACTCCCGCCGCAGCCGACGCCGGGTTCGCCCCGCTGCCAGCCGATGTAATGCGGGCGAAGCAGTTTGCCGGTCTGGTGAACGACGCGAAGGAATATCTGTTCCGGACCTATGCCCTGACCCTCTACCGGGCCCCCAGCGTGAAGATGAATTCTCAGGTGGGGGAATCGGAGGGAGATTTCCGGGCCCGGCTGCAGCAGACCCTGAACGAACAGCGCGACCTGCAGGTGGAAAAGCTGCGGGCGAAGCTGGCTCCCAAGTTCAAGACGCTCAAGGATCGGGAGGAACGGGCCCGGCAGAAGCTCGAACGGCAGGAAACCGCCGCCAAGAACCAGAAACTGAACTCGGTGCTGTCGGCTGGGGCAACCATTTTTGGGGCCTTTTTCGGGCGCAAGTTGGGCAGTGCCACCAACATCGGCAAGGCGGCCACCACCGCCAAGAATTGGGGCAAGCTGGGGACGCAGCAGCAGGCGGTTGAGCAGTCGAAAGAGTCGCTGGAGTCAATCCAGGCCGAAATGGACCAACTGGTGCATGACTTTGAAGAAGAAAAGGGGAAGATTCAGGAGCGGGTTTCGGCCGACGCGGTCGAACTCGAGCCAACCGAGGTGAAACCGAAGAAGACCGATGTCGCGGTGAAGAAGGTGCAACTGGTCTGGATACCCACCCGCTCGCGGTAGAAGTCCGGTGGGTGGGCCGGAACCCGAAAACCCCCTCGTCGTTCGGATTTGCCCCAAACACGCCGCTTGACAATCGCCGCCACTGTGTAATATTCCTTCTGCCATTCCCGGGCGGCCCCCCAGGCGGGGGTTGACCGGGATTCTAGAAAGACACGTCGCCGGCACTGGGCTGGCCAAGATTCGGAGCGGGAACGTTCCAGAGGATGACAACGATGACCACTGCCAGCCTGACTGACCTGCTGAAACCCGTCTTGGCGGGTCTGCCGGGAGCGACCTTTGGGGCCGCCGGAATCTGCGATCTGATCGACGCGCCTCGCGGTGCCCGTCGTCGTGCCGACGACGACGAGGAAGATCTCGAAGAGGACGGCGACGAAGAGGATGAAGACGAGGACGAAGACGAGGATGAGGATGACCTCGACGAGCTCGACGAGGAAGTCGAAGACCTCGAAGATCTGGATGACGAATTCGACGACGAAGACGAATTCGATGATGAAGACGAAGAATTCGACGACGATGAAGAATTCGACGACGAAGATGACTTCGACGACGAAGACGACCTCGATGACGACGATGAAGACGACGAAGACAGCGACGAGGATGAAGACGAAGACGACGACTATTAATTGTCGCTCCGTCTGACGGGTGCCGCAGGGTTTGGTTGCCAAATCACCCTGCCGCGGGATCTCTGAGCCAGGAATCTTGTTGATTCCGGCGTCTGAACCCATCCCCGTCACGTGACACAATAAAAGCTCGCAGCGTTCCGCAGACCACCGTCGGCGGAACGCTGTTTTTTTCCCCCTGCGGCACTCGTCGTTGCGCGTCTCGGCACAGCCCGTCGCCGGCAGCAGGGTCGATGTTCCGCCAAAAGCCTGGGGGGTCGTGCGTTCGGGTGGCCGGCCTCTCCCAGGTCGTTGTCCGCCAATCGATCTCTCAGCGGGAGCCGGCGGCCTGGTCCCAAGCCTCTTCGGCTCTGGCTTGAACCAAGTCGATTTCCTCTGGCAGCCAGAGTCGCTGGGCCACCAACTCTTGGGCGGCCGCGAGGCGACGCTTGACGAACTCTTCACGCGAGCCATACCGCTCCCGCACCGCCGGTCGTTGATCGTTCGCCGCACGCGTCTCCCGGTTCCACGCCAGCGGGGCCGACGAACCAGTCAACCGCGACAGCACCTGCTCGCCCCCGGTCTCGGCCCGCCGCAAGTTCCAGCCGCTGTAAATCCCCAACGGCACCGCCACCTCGGGGAGACGAATTCCCCCCACTTCATTCCCATCCCCATCCACGGCGGGGACCAGCGTGGTGAAGGTCCCCACCACCCGGGGGGGAACCACATCGGCAATCCGTTCGGTCGACCAGCGGGGGCCCCAGTCGAGTCGCAGGGGGGCCAGCGGACCAACAGGCTGCCGCAGGCCGGTCCCCGGGGGAAACCGCCGCTGCCACTCGGCCATGGTCCAAAGTGTGCCTCCGGCAAGCGTCGGAAGGCGACTGTCCGGCGGCGGCTGGTTGTGCGTCACCCAGGCATCGAGGTCCACCAGCAAGGCCCGCAGAATCCCCCGAGGATCGAGCGGACTGGGAGGATGGGCCAGATGGCCCCGCTCGAGGTTCCCAGGCACGCCATGCTGCGCCCCGCACACGAAGTAAACCCGGGCACTGGCATCGACCGGGGCGTCGTGCTCACCCGTGACATCGGTGTGCAGCAGCGAGGCGGCCCGGCACCAGTATTCGGTCGAGGTCAGCACATAGAACATGCGGGGCACTACGCCCGCCTGCCGGGCCCGGGCCAGCACGTCTCCTGCAGCTCCTGTCACCGGATCGCGACTGGGAGTGGTGGCGAAAGGAAATTCCTCGGAAGGGCTCAGCAGATCTTCGTGAGGACTGGCGTGGCGGGTGGTCTGGGCGAACCGGTGGTTGAACCAGCCTCTCCCGGCCCCCGAGACATGCAGGATCATCCCGTCAAACACCGGCCCCCCGGTGGGATCGAGATTGAACCCCTGCCAGACGAAGTGATTCAGAAAACGCCCCGACTGCGAGACTCCAAACCCATAGGCCCGGTCCATTTGTCCCGCCAGGGGATTGGGGCGGGCGAAATGCTCTCCCCGATCGTGCCGCAGGAACGACACCAGGTCCCGCACTCCCGCCAGCCCCAGTCCCGTGACCCGGGGATCGCGGGCCTCGTAGACCAACTCGTAGATCTTGCCTGGCTCCAGTCCCCCGTCGACCGAGAGATAACGAGAGTCGTCCACAAAGCGCTCACCCACGCGGCGTCCCAACCGCCAGGCGGTGCGGGGAACTTCCCGGGGAGCACTGCCGCGATGGTCGCGCACAGTCAGCACGCCGTCGGGTGCGCCGGGCTGCGCGGGAGGGGCCGCGCGCGAGTTCCCCCAATTCAGCGGCTGGCTGTCGACGCGGGTCTCAACGCAGATTTCGACATGCGTGGGGCCGGTGAGAGGCGTCCCGTCGTGGGTCGCGATCGGCAGCCCGATCTGCAGTCGATGATCGCCCGGAAGCACATCGCCGTTCCAGCCACTCCACAACACGCTGTACCCCTGCCGCATCAGGAACCCATTCCCCGGCTTGGCCTGCGCGATGCGGTTGGTGCCGCCCCCTTGATTGAACGACCCGAGCGCGAGGGGATTGCCGCGATTGTTGACGTCGTACAGCAACCGGCGGTTCCCCCGGCCGGGATCGACTGGTTTCAACAGCACGAAGTCGGTCCAGTAATCGACCAGTCCCTCGCGGTTGCGCGGGGCCAGCGTCAGATCGGTGATCTCGGCATTGTGAGCGGCACGGGGGTCGGCTGTGAGGTAGACCCGTCCGGAAAGCACTTCGTAGGGTCCGACCGAACCGAAGGGACGCCCGTCGGCAAACGGTTCCCGGCGATCGATCTGCACCCGGGCGACTTCTGCGCGGACCATTGCCTCCGGCCCATGGGCCCCAACGACCAGCGCGACCAACCAGACGCAATTCCGCATCTCAGTCTCCTCCCGTCGTCCCGATGGGTTCCCCGACGGCCCCGCGGCCCCCGAGCGGCACGTGGCCACCCAGCCGCCGGCGGTGTTTCCCGGGGAATCCGTACATTCGTCAGCATCGTTTCCACCGGACGCCTCGACCCTGCGGGCTGTGAAGGTTCGGCAAGAGACCGATGAGCCGTCCGAGAATAACTGGCGGGCAATCGGGGGAAAACTCCACCGGGTGACGGCTTCTGGTCGAACAGTCTGAAATGAGATCGCGGGATTGCGATCCGCTGTCAGACCGCCGGCCTGGCCTTCCCGACGCCCGCATTCGATTTCGGTGACACCAACGCGGCCATGGACGTTCATTCGCTGGAACCGCGGATCCATCCGACGGCCCTTGTCGAGCCGGGAGTCCGCCTGGGCCGGGGCGTTGTGGTCGGGCCGTTTGCCCTGATCGAAGACGGCGTGACGATCGGCGATGGCTGCGTGGTCGGACCGCGGGTGACTTTGTACCCGGGAACCGAGATTGGTCCGCGGTGCCGTCTGCACGCCAATGTGGTGCTGGGAGACCTGCCCCAGGATCTGAACTTCCGCGGGGGGGACAGTTGGGTGCAGATTGGCGCGGACTGCATCCTGCGTGAAGGGGTGACGGTCAACCGGGGAACCGCGCCGGGGACCACCACGGTGATTGGTTCCGAGTGCCTGCTGATGGCTCACAGCCACGTCGGGCACAACGCCCGTTTGGGGAACGGCGTGATCCTGGCGAATGGCGCGTTGCTGGCCGGCTACTCGGAGATCGGTGACCGGGCGTTCGTCAGCGGGAACTGCCTGATTCACCAGTTCACGCGGGTGGGACGGCTGGCGATGATGGCCGGCGGCTCAGCCGCCCAAATGGATGTCCCGCCGTTCTGCATCACCCGCAGCCTCACGGTCAACACGGTGATTGGCCTGAACGTGATTGGCCTGCGGCGGGCGGGGATTGGCTCAGACGAACGCCAGGCCATCAAGACCGCGTTCGACCTGATCTATCGCCGGGGACTGGGCATCTCCCGGGCCCTCGAACTGATCAGCGAGGGACCGATGAGCGACTGCGTGCGGGAGCTGCACGACTTCATCCGCGCGTCGAAGCGAGGGATCTGCAAATTCATCCGCGATCCACGCGACGCCGACACCGAACGCCCCCCACTGGCGGCGTAGGCGAACCGCAGGCGGTTCGGGTGCGGCCCCCAACCTGGAGTACGGCGTTCCCGCCGTCTTCCCATGCGGCCAGCACGACCTCGGATTCGAGGATGCGGCCTCCCGCACACAAACAGCGTCGGAGCGCGAATAAGGGGACTGGTCCATATTTCCCCTAATTGATCGTCATCATTCGCAATATCGGGAGCGGTCGCACCGAATTCAGGTCGCACCGAGGGCCACCCTGTGTTTGGTGACCCCGCGAGTGCCGCCCCAAATCGTGTTGCGGATTGGTCGCCTGTGAGTTTGACGGTCGCTGCCAGGGGGCCCCGCTGGTTTTCAACAAGGGATGCCCCCGGTTGAGTTCCCTCGCAGGCCAGGTTTTCACCGAGGGAGTTCTCCAGCTCACTCGCGCCGCCCGATCCCGATACCACAGAACAGAACTCTGGAAGATCCCTCCAATCGCGGCTGGCTGATGCCGGGCTGGTATTTGATGAGGATCGGCTCCAGGCAGCCCGCATCGAACACCTTGCAGCGCGATTGCGCAGGCACGGTGTGATTGCGGTGGAGCGACACGATGGCGCGGGGAGCTGGATCGGGGGCTGTCCAACAACGAATGGCCCTGTTGGTCGAGCATGGGCCCTGTGACTGACCGCCCCGTGGGTCGCTTTCTGAATTCTCAGCAGGCCTCAATGGTCAATCCAGACGAGGTTCGGGTTCGGTGTCGGCGAGATACTGCCGACGGTCGGGCTCATCGGAAAAGCCCAGCAAGACCTGTCCCACATGCAGCAGCAGCACGGTGTAGGTGGTGACTTCAGGAGGCATGTCGGATTCCGGATACCACCGGCTTCGCGGACCGTCGAGCACAAGCCAACCGGTCTGCCCCCCCAACATCCCCTCCAGAAGTGAGACTTCCGTCTGCGGGTAGCCCACCTCGGGCTGCATTTGGCTCACCCGGATGACACGTGGATTGACCAGCGGCTCCCCTGACCAGTCGTGCCAGCCCGCAGGCAACTGCTCCGGCTGCTGGCCGTCGTGCCAATCCACCGATTCGATCAGTCCTTCGCACTCCAATTCCCAGGCGCAATGAATGGAATAGGCGTCACTGGGAGGGCGACGATGAATCTGCCAGCCGAAGAGACAGAATGTCGTACTCCCCACCAGTCCACAATTGACATCGACCGTTCCATCGGGGTTTTTGGCTGTGTATTTCAGCAGGTACAGATCGCGGGGTGTGTTCTCGGGAGGCCAATCGAGTTGGCGGTGATCCACGACTTCGACCGAGTCGGGGGGGCGCCCCAGTTCGCTCGGGTGAGCCAGCCAGTTCGCGAATTCCGCCCGGGCCCTGAAGACCGGGTCCTCGGCTTCCTCGGGGATCAGGTCGGCCCGCTCCAGTTCCTCCAGGTAAGACCGGGCGGAGCTGGCTAGGGTCACGTCAAGACAGTACCTCTGGAGAATCTTGAATCCCGACTCGCTTCCCAGGCGCGCGGCCGCCCAGGCCCCTTCCAGCTGGATTCCGATTTGCATGTGATCGAGGGCCAGCGCCAACAGCGTGTCGCGAAAGGGAGCGCTGATGAAGGGGAGACTCGCGGTGGCGCTGTGGGCATAACTGAATTGATCCTCGTCTGAACTGGAGAGCCAGTCACGAAGTTGGAGGTGCCCCTCGGGGGTGTCGAACGGGTGGGGGAACGGACCAACTCCGCCATCGATCGCCAGCTGATTGGCGGCATCCAGCAGGGCGACACGCAAAAACGCGGGAGGGAGCGGATCCCGCAGTTGTTCGAGCAACCAGAGCGCATGGGGATGCTCCGGCGTGAATTGCCCCAAGGTGATGGACCAAAGCCAGTCGTCAGGACGGAGTGGCCGACGGATGGCTCTGAGAACCCGGAGTGCCCCCTCCCGAGTTCGGTAACGCGCGAGGATTTTCAGAAGAAACAGCAGGTCATCCTGGGTTTTGCCATCTTCCGAGTTGATCAGCAGATCAAACAGCCGGTACAGCTCAGGCAATCCCTTGTCCGCCAGCACTTCAAAGGCCTCTTCCGTTCCAAGCTGCTGGAACAGATTGACGAGGCAATGCAAATCCGAGATCGGGCCCCGAGGGGGCCGCGGTCGGGGAAGCCGTTTCAGCAGCGCGACGATTTGCCGGGCCTCCGCCGCCGTTGAGACGAGACTGTCCTGCACCGGCCGCAGCAAATCAAACAGGTCGCCAGGAGCGTCCTGTGCCCCAAGCAACGCATTGAACAACTCACTCTCGTCAGGGACCATGCTGGACCTCTTGGGAACGACTTGGACCGATTCCACGCAAAAAGGTATGCGATTTCACCAGATTCCGGAACCGCACGCACTGCCAATCGACCTCGGGCAAAAGGAGACGTGGGGAGGGCATCGTGGGAGCCAGCCTTGGTGTGGCCCCGCCATTGGTCCCGCCGCAAATTGTTTTGCGGAATGCGCTTATGTTTTGTTTGGCAGTCGCTCCCGGGGAGTCAAGCTGGTGTTCAATACAGGAACGCCCGGTTGCAGGCGGATGGCCGTGCTGTGCGGGAGCTGGGGCGGCTCGGTCACAGGGGCTTTCGGCCGCATGGGAAGACGGCGGCAGCGCCGTACTCCAGGTCAGGGATTGGTGGGGTTGGTTCTAGGTCCGACAAACCGGGAGGTTCGTCGCCAAGTTGGGAGGAGGGGAGCCGGGGCGGCACGTTTGCTGGGGCCAGTCACGTCAGGGGAAGATGTGAGGA
>JBKCTR010000060.1:0-18467 GCA_046318755.1 Planctomycetaceae bacterium | reverse complement strand
TCCATCAGCAGAATGATCTTGTGATAGCGCAGTCCGCGGAGGTCGAAGTGTTCCCCAATACCCGTTCCGAGGATCTCGACCAGATCTTTGAGTTCCTGATTGGAGAGCGCTTTGGAAGTGGCCAGCGACTCGGTGTTGAGGATCTTGCCTCGGAGTGGCAGAACGGCCTGGATGCGGCTGTCTCGGCCCTGCACCGCGCTGCCGCCGGCCGAGTCTCCCTCCACGATGAACAGTTCCGACTCTTCGGCCTTCGTCGACCGGCAATCGACCAGTTTGCCGGGGAGTGAGCTGCGGCGGTTGGTGGGGGTTTTGCGCCGCACCTCGGTGGCGGCGTCGCGGCTGGCCATGCGGGCGCGGGCGGCGAGGACGATGCGGCCGATGATGGCGTCGGCGAGGTTGGGATTGCCATTGAACCAGTTCTCGAGCGCCGGGCGGACCAGGGCGTCGACCTGAGCCGTGATTTCCGGATTGTTCAAGCGCTCTTTAGTCTGCCCCTGGAACATCGGTTCGGCCAGGAAGACCGAGAGGATGCCGACGATTCCCTCGCGGATGTCCTCGGCCGTCAGTTGGATTCCCTTGGGGGTCTTGTTGTGGATTTCCAGGTAGTTCTTGACCGCTTTGACAATGGCTGAACGCAGACCCGCCTCATGGGTTCCCCCCGCGTGGGTGCGGATCCCGTTGGCGTAGCTACGAACCTCTTCGTCGGTCGATTCGGTCCAGCGGAGCACCACCTCGATTTTGCCCGAGGCCTCTTCGCGCGCCGCGGAGAAGACCTGATCGGCCACTGGTTTCTTGCCCCCCTCGGTCACCAGCTTTTGCAGGTAGCCCACCAGGCCATCGGGATGGTGGTACTGGATCTGCTCTTTGTGGGCTTCATCGTTGTAGGTGATCGACAGGCCGCCCTGGACATACGAGATGTCTTCGAGGCGTTCCTTGATGAGGGCGGTGTCGAAGGTTGTCTTGCGAAAGATCGATTCGTCGGGCCGGAAAAAGATGGTGGTTCCCCGGCCGCGGAACGGCTTGACTTTCTGCAGGGTCCCGACGGGCTTCCCCTGTTTGAATTTCTGAAACCATTCGAACCCGTCGCGGTGGACCGTGGCGGTCATCTCGGTGGAAAGGGCGTTGACCACCGAGGACCCCACCCCGTGCAGGCCCCCCGAGCGGGCGTAGTTTTTGTTGGAAAACTTCCCCCCCGAGTGCAGGGTGGTGAGAATGACTTCGAGCGCCGGACGCTTGAGTTTGGGGTGCATGTCGACGGGGATGCCGCGTCCGTTGTCGGAAATGCTGGCCGAGCAGCCATCCTTGTGGAGGGTGACGGTGATCTTGTCGCACTCACCAGCGAGGTATTCGTCGACGGAGTTGTCGAGAATTTCCCAGAGCAGGTGATGCAGACCGCGGGCGTCGACTCCCCCGATGTACATGGAGGGACGTTTGCGCACCGGTTCGAGCCCCTCGAGGACCTCGATGTCCTTGGCGGTGTATCCGGACTTGGTGGTGCTCATGTGTTCCTCCTGACAACGCGGGCTTCCTGAATCCGCCGCCGTCCGCAAGTGCCGTTCCGGGGGGGGAAACGGGCCGGGTTGAGCTGGCGGTTGTTCTCGGTCAAAAAGGGACGGTATTGCGGGGGGGGTAAGTGGGTCAAGGGGGTGGGGCGCGGCTGGCCCGGCAGAGGGGGGGCCGGCAGAGGGGGGCCCACAGGAGTGGTCAACCCGTACGAGGGGGGCAGCCGTGAGATGTTTCCGCAAGGCGGCTGGAATGGGAAGTCCAGTGTGCCTAACCCGGGTTGAGCATTCGCGGCCTCCCGGGCGGGGCCACCCAGTCGCGGATTCTCCAGTCCAAGGAGGGCCTTTGGACATGGGCGAGCCGGGCTGAGGAGATCAGCGCGGTTATGCAGCGTCGGCAGAGTCGGTCTGCCCGATCCAACCGGTGGGGTTTCACACTAGGGACGGTGCGGGCTGTAGTGGAGGGGGGGAATGCCAATCATTCCAACGCTGGTCGAGGGTCGATCACACCAGAGAGAGAGGGTCCCCGCGTCGAGTGCTTTGAAAGGATTCCAACGGAATGGCCACTGTGGCGCCGCACCAGATGCGAGAGCTTGCGACCGATTTTCCCACTGTACCGGCCTGGAGAGTGGGCGTGGTCGGTTTTGCCGCGTTGGTCTTGGGATACGGCGCGGTCTGGGGGTATGAGCGCTGGCGTTTCGAGGAATTCCCGGGGTACCTGCAGGCCAGTTCGCAACTGGTGGTGTCGGGACGCGAGGCGGTGGTCGAATCGTTGCTGGTCCCTCCCGGGGCCGAGGTCGCGGAAGGTCGTCCCTTGGCTCAATTGGCCGATTTGGAGCTCGAGCGGCGTCTGCGGGAACAGCGGCTGGATGTGGAGACTCGCGAACGGGATCTGGCACACCTCGAGGCGGCCCGCGACAGCCGCATTGCCCAGGAAGTCTTGGAACTGGAGGATCGGGTGTTCGACACCCGCATGCGGGCGGCCGAGTATCGTCGCCGTGTCGAGACTCTGACCAGTCCCCCATTCGCCACCCATCGCTGGCCCACGTTGGCACGCCCGCGGAATAACACCCCCTGGCGGACTCCTGAACCGGCCGCCTCGCGGATGGACTTCCGCGACACATCGAAGATCCGCCAGATGGTCAATGAAGTTCCGGCCCCGGTCGGTCCGCAGCGGGGACTCAATCCGCCGTTGGAACCCCCTGCCGACTTCGTGCCGGACCAGTGGTGCGAGCAACGCATCGCGGAACTCGAACGACGGATTGATGAGATTCCGGAAAAAGTCTCCCGGTCGATGCGGATCGACACCGAGCAGGCCCGCTTGGAGTTTGCCCGCCAGGAATTGGCCCTGTTGGAACGTGAGCAGTCGAAATTGACGGTGCGTGCCCAAGGCCACGGGCGATTGGGGCTCTTCTTGAGGCAGGTGGGAGAACGGGTGGCGGCCCAGGAACCGCTGGTACAGTTGTTTGACGAAGAAAGACCCTACCTGTTGCTGCAGATTCCCAGCGAACGCGTCGCCGACTTCACCCCGGGAACCGAGCTGGAATTGGTCTTCCCGGGGAACCGGATCGGCGGGGGCCGGGTGGCGGAGATTCCCCCTCAGACCTCCCAGTCGCCAGCCGCCAATGGAGCACTGGGGACCACGCTGGTGGATGTGCATGTGGTCCCCTTGGGTGGGTTGTGGCCCGAGCTGCCGTTTGGATCGCAGGTCGTGGTTCGGCGACCCCGCTGAAACGGGAGTCGCCGGAAGTACTTCTCGGGCACTGCGCACGGTGAAGGCGGACGCCAGTTTTTCCTCGCAGTTGGATTCATTCCTGTGCCGCACCCCCTGCAATTCGAATCGGCGGCTCCTACGTGTTCCCGGCCGCCTGTCCTGGGGTTTGTCGTGGTGGGGGGGCCACTGGTGGGGGCTCAGGTCAGGGATTTGCGGCTGGCGAATGAGCTTTCGCGGCGCGGCTACCCCGTGCATGTCTGGTGGGCGTTCGACCGGCCCCATGAATCGATCTTGGATCCAGCGATTCAGGAACATTTTCTGTTCAGTTGGTCGCGATACATGCTGCCCCATTGGCCCGGAGTGTCGGATCGAATTGGACGGATCACGCAGGAGGTTGTTTCCGGAAACCTGCGGTCCTGGGCGGCGCAGCGCTTGCCGGGAGTGATGGAGCGACAGCTCCGGCGGGTTCTGCGTGTCATCTGCCAGGGGGTGGAGGGTGATCCGGGACTGATCCGCCGGTTCGCATCGCAGATCGAGGCGGCGGGAGTGACGCACCTGTTGCCGAATCTGGAGCTACTGGCACCGTTTGTGCGCGCGTCCCGGGACCTGGTTCCCTGGCGTCCCCGCTACGTGGTGACCTTCCAGGGGTACGAGGTTTACGCCAACGATGCGCGGAGAATTGGACTGGAAGAGACCCTCTATCGGCGACTGGCCGAGGTGGTTCGGGGATCTGATTACCGGGCCGTGGCGGTCAGTCAGCCCTACGCCGAACGGATCCAGCGCGAGGTCGGGCTGCTGCCCACCGAGCTGGCGGTGATTCCCCCGGGCGTGCCGGTGGATCAGCCGCTGTGTCGGGACGCCGCCGAGCGCCGGTTGCAGGGGTGTTTTCCGAAGTATCGCCCTTCGGTCCCCCTGGTCACGTACCTCGGCCGGCAAGATTCAGAAAAGGGGTTGGATCTGTTGTTGTACGCCAGCCGGTTGCTGGTTGATCGGGGGGTACCCATTCAACTGGCGCTGTGCGGACCGACGGCGTTTGGCGACACCTACCGCCGTGCGTGCGCCCAGATCGCGGAACACTTGCGGATCGAACCGTTGAACGCAGGGTATGTTTCCGATGACCTGCGGTCGGCCCTGTTTCGCTGTAGCCGCGCCGTGGTGTATCCTTCGATTCATGAAGAACCGTTTGGCATGGTCCCGGTCGAGGCGATGGCCCAGGAGACCCCGGTGGTGGTTCCCGACCGGGGAGGAATCGCCGGGGTCGTGGAGGCCGAGGGGGCTGTGGGGGGCCTGCACTTCCGCTGTTGGGACAGCGGGGCGTTGGCCACGCAACTGGGAAATCTGCTGAACAGCGACACTCTGCATGGTCATTTGGCCCGTGGAGCCCGCCAGGTGGCCATGTGCTTTTCTGTTCAGAATCTGGGGCAAAGGGTTCTGAGCCACCTGGGTTTGCCATCGCATTTCTCCGATTTCTCGATTCAATCGGCCAAGATTGCCGTAAATCCCCAGTCTCTCCCCCGGGCGGCTTGATCATCACCGGACACCGGTAAAGAATGGAGGGCTAGTCTGACGCGAATGTGCGCGTTGGAGAGCTCCCATTCCAAACTGGTGCAAGGATGCGCCTCACCGACTTTTCGGGGGGACCTTGGTCGTGATCCGTGTTGTCACAGGTTGGGCTCGTCACGCGTTTTATCCCCCCCGTCGTCGCGTTCGTCGCGTGTCTCCCGTGGCGGCCCTGGAGTGTCTGGAATCGCGGCAGTTGCTGTCGATGAGTTTCAATCCCGTACTGTTGAACCAAATGCCGGCGGGGAAGAGCACGCTGTTTGCGGTCTCGGTCAACGGACAAGACACCTCACAGGCGGTGAACTACGCGGTCACCACCAATTCTCCGGATGTTCAAGCGGAGATTCTGCAGGGGACGACCAGTTGGCGGATTCGGGTCAAAGACACGACACCGGGCACACCGGCCTTCGACGACTATTTGACATTCCAGTTGTTCGATACGGCCGCCCCGAACGCCGTCCAGCAGATCACCAAGCTGAGCAATCCTGATCCGGGTAACAACGGGCAGGTGTTTTATCTCAACAAGCTCATTCACCGGGTCGAGAATCAGTCCTCTCTTGGGGTGGTTCAAGGGGGATCTCTCAATGGCGGCGGAGTGGGAGGTTCGGGCCAAACCCTCTCCGCTGAGTTTGTTCCCTGGCTGACCTACAACAGCCAGGGATTGCTGGCGTTGGCCGACGCCGGACAAGATACTGCCGACGCCCAGTTTTTCATCACGGCAATCGATCAAAATCTGGGGCAATTTCAGCCGGGGTGGAACTTCCGTTATGGTATCGTCGGCATGATGACGGGAGGGTTTGACACGCTGCGGAAGATCTCGGACCTGCCGACATTTGCCAGCGGAAACATTTATGTACCGGTCAACAAGCCGATTATCACCGCCGTTGAGACCTTCACCGACAATCAGACGGCGGTGTTGAAAATCACTCCCAAATCGACCTACACGGGGGCGGTGACCGCAGCCGTCACGGCCAACAATGGTCCGGGAAATTCCATCAGTCAACCCCTCAACCTGACTGTCGTGGCCGATACGGTCAACGATTCCCCTTGGTTGGGGCCGGTGACCAACCAGACGGCGATTCAAGGCCGTCCGGTTTCCTTTCAGGTGCAGGGGTTTGACCTCGAGAACGATCCCCTGTCGTTTGTCGTCAAGGATCCCAATGCATGGGCGGCCCCGTTAAATGTCGCGGTCCAGATCTCGCAGACTCCCGCCCAAAATGGAAATCCAGCGGTCGCCACGGTCACCTTGATTCCTGATGTGGCCTTTTCAGGAACTGTCAATCTGGTGATGGGGGTGCGGCAGACCTCGGCCCCCGACAACAGTGCCAGTTACAACCAAGAGAAGTTCGTGTTGACTGTCAATCCGGTGAATCATGCCCCCACGGCTCCCGGCGGCACATCCACCACTGCGGTCAACTCGAGTCTGAATTTCACCCTTCCGGGCGATGATGGTGATCCCGACAAGACCCAGGTCTTGGCCTTCACCAAGGTCGCCGGACCCTCGAATGGCACACTGACCATCACCAATCCGGCCACCGGAGCGGCGACCTACCAGCCCAATCCCGGGTTTGTCGGGACGGACACTTTCACCTATCAGATCAAGGATGATGGGGGCGTCGCCAACAACGGGGCGGACACCAGCACGATCGCCACCTATACGATCCAGGTTGGCTCGAGTAGTCCAACTGCCGCGACTGGGTTGGTCCTCACCCCCTCGAGTGACACCGGTGGTTCCAGCACAGACCGCGTCACTTCCGATGACACCCCCACGTTCAATGTGACCGCCCCCACGGGTTCCAGCGTGGTGCTGCGGGTCAATGACCGCGTCAACGTCCCCATGACCGAAACGGGGAGTGGCACCGGCCGCTTCACCGCCACACTGACTCGCGACCAGGTGCGTGTCGGATCCAACCAGGTAGTGGCGACGGCCACCACCGGTGGCCAGACGACGGCCCCCACCTCCCCGCTGGAGTTCGTGCTGACCCCCGATTATTCGCAGCTCTACACGGTGGTGGGAGACGCCGGGACCCAGCAGGCGACCACCTTCCAATGGCTCGACCGCAATGCCGCCTACACCAGCGAATTCGGCTGGTTTGTCGCCGACGTCAATGGTGCGGTGGGGGGCGTGGCACCCGGAGCGGCCAACTATCTGAAGACCGCTCTGGCGAGCAGCTCCCGCACGGTGGTCTTCAACCGGGGGACCGCCGAGGGAACGACCCGCACCCAGAATCTCACCGGGGGAACCCGCGTGGTGTTCTACCTGGCGGTGGGGGTCTCGGCCGACGAGGTGGTGGCTGGGTCGTCCCGGGGCACAGTGTATTTTTCGACGAACGCGGCAAACCCGGACCGGCTGGACCACGTCCATACCCAGGCCGATCCCCGGACCGGTCAGGTCTTGCTGTCTTGGGAGGACATGCGCGGCGGTGGTGATCGGGACTACAACGACGTAGTCATTGGCGTGACCCCTGGGACAACGCCGGCGGTGTTGGCCAACCAGCCTTTGCGGCTCAGCAGCGGCAACGGTCAGACCACTCCACTGACGGTCACGTTGCGGGCCGGTGAAGGCGGGACCGTCCAGACGCGTGCCAAGGGAGAAATGGGCCTCTACTTTGTGTCGAATGTTGGGGGCACGGTGAATGGCACCGCCCCGGGGGCGGCGGGTTATGCCCAGGCCGTTCTGTCGTCGGCTACTCGCAAAGTGGTGTTCCAACAGGGAGACACCGTGGGAACCTCGAAGACCCTCTCGCTCAATGGGGGCGAATTGGTCGGTTGGTATTACATTCCCGAGGGAACCGCGGCGCAGGTGCAGGCGGCCAATCCCACCAATCGTTCCGACCTGTCCCCAGTCGCCTACTTCTCGTTTGACGCCGCCAATTCGGGTGGCTCGCAAAACTTCCGCTGGTACGGCACCGAGGGGAACGGTGTCGAGCGTTCGGAAGCCGAGGGGTCGGGACCCCTGACGCTGCACCTCGCCGGGGGGTTGTCTCCCCGGTTGGATCTGCGTTCGGACTACCGCTTGCAGATCTCGCAGTCGAGCTGACCCGCGGCGGTGGGGTTGTGACCTCTCTTCGGAGACGCGGACACTGTGGTGGACAATGAACGGAAGGTGAGGGCCCGCTGGGTGTTTCCCGTGGCGGGCCCTCCTGTTTTTCAGGGGATGGTGATTGTCCGCGGTGGCCAGGTGGAAGAGGTCTCTTCACGCCGGGCTGTGGGTTGTGAGGATTTGGGCAACGTCGCGATCGTTCCAGGATTGGTCAACGCCCACTCGCACCTCGAGCTGAGCGACTGCCCCGTCCCGCTGACTCCCCTGCGGCCATTCACCGCTTGGATCGAGCGATTGCTGCAACATCGCCGCACGCGCCCCGCTTCCGCAGATGGAGCCGACAGCGTAACTCCGTTGCAGCGGGGGGCGACCGAGATGCTGGACGCGGGCACGACTGTCGTCGGAGACATCGTGGATGCGTCCTGGAATCCGGAGGGACTTGACCCACTGGGGCCCCGGACGATCGCGTTCCGCGAACTGCTGACTCTCTCGGCCGCCCGGATTCCGGAGATCCTGACGGCCGCTGAGGCTCATCTCGCGGCAGCATGTGCCGAACTCGCTTTCTCGCCCTCTGCCAGGGCTGGTTGGCAACCGGGCCTGTCCCCGCATGCGCCCTACAGTGTGCATCCCCAGTTGCTGACGGGATTGGTCGATCTCGCGCGGCAGAGGGGAGCTCCCTTGGCCATGCACGTTGCCGAGACTTCTGCCGAGCTGCAACTGCTGGCGGGGCGCGGCGGGGAGTTTCAGGAGTTTCTGCAGAGAATGGGGGTGTGGAATCCCGAACCATTCCGTGGAGATTGGCGGATCCCAGACATCCTGCGGGAACTGGCCCGGGGCCCGCTGGGACTGGTTGTGCATGGCAACTTTCTGCAGGAGCCAGAGTACCGGCTGCTGGCCGAGTCGCCGCAACTTTCGGTCGTTTACTGTCCGAGGACCCATGCCCAGTTTGGGCATCCTCCGCATCCGTGGCGCGAACTCTTGAAGCGGGGAATCAACGTGGCTCTGGGAACCGACAGCCGGGCTTCCAACCCGGATCTTTCCCTGTGGGGGGAACTGCAGTTTCTACGGCACACGTTTCCCGGGGTTCCCGGGGAACTGCTGTTGGACCTGGGAACGCGCCGGGGAGCCCGTGCTCTGGGGCTGGAGGACAGCTTGGGGACACTGTCGCCGGGTCGCCGGGGAGACTTCGCCGTGGTGGCACTTCCCAATCGGGCCGATCCGTCGGACCCGCACGATTTGCTGTTCGACCCGGCAAGTCGTATCGTGAAGGCTTGGTTGGCAGGCCAACCGGTGAGAGCCTGACGCGGAACGATGCGGTGGACGCAACGGCTATGCCCGGCGGAGGGATGGTGGGCAACGTGTGGGGAGTCGGTGGTGGGCTTGGTGGATTCTCCGAGAGGTTGGTGAGTGCGTACTTTGTTGATTGGTGGTCGGGGGCAACTGGGGACGGCCTTGCGCGCCCAGCTTCGCGGCGAAGTGGTCGCTCCTGACCGTGGCGAGTTGGACTTGGTCCATGTGACCCAGGTCTCGGAACGGATCCGGGCGTGGCGACCGGATTTGGTCATCAACGCCGCGGCCTACAACCTGGTGGATCGGGCGGAAGACGAGCCGGAAGTCGCGTTTCAGCAAAATGCCTTTGTCATCCGCCATCTGGCCCGGGAAGTCGATGCCCTGGGAGGGACGCTGGTGCACCTCAGCACCGATCACGTCTTTGGCCTCGAGGGGCATCCGGGGCACCCCTGGCGAGAAATCGACCTGCCGGGACCGGTCAGTGTCTATGGTGCCAGCAAGCTGACCGGTGAGTTCTTCGCCCGTACGCTCTGCACCAGTCATTTGATCGTGCGGACCTGCGGCCTCTACGGGGCGGCCGAATCGGCGGGAAAGGGGAATTTTGTCGGGACGATGTTGCGGCTGGGTCGGCAACACAAAGAAGTGCGGGTGGTCGATGACCAGTACTGCACCCCCACCCGGGCCACCGATCTGGCCCGGGCCATCGTCGACCTCATCGCGTCGGGTGCCCGTGGTCTCTACCACGTGACGAATTCAGGGGCCACCACCTGGTGTGGATTCGCCCGCGAGATCTTCCGCCTGGCCGGCATTTCCACTCCGGTCATTCCGATCCGATCGGCGGAATTCGGGGCCAAGGCCCGCAGGCCCGCCTGGAGTGTGCTGTCTGGAGACAAGCTCGCCGCGCAGCGGGGGGGGGCCATGCCCGAGTGGAACGTGGCCCTGGCCGAGTATTTGGCCGAGCGGGGAGAACGGCATCTTGGGTGAGTTTCCCGTGGTCCAGGAATTGCGGCCGCCGCCGAACATGGATGCGGCCCTGCGCGCCTGTGCCCAGTGGCCCAATCCTGTGCTGTTCGACAGTGCCCTGCCGCGGGGAACTTTGGGCCGGTATTCCTTTCTCTCGGCCGATCCGCGGCGGTTTGTCTGCCGATCGAGGCTGGAGTACGGCGAAGATCCGTTTCGCGACTTGCAGCAGGCGCTGGAGGAGTGCCCGCCGGATGTCGCGGCGAATCTCCCCCCGTTCCAGGGAGGGATGGCCGGTGTGCTGGGATATGAACTGGGTGGGGTCTGGGAGCGCATCCCCCCCGCCCCCACCGACGAGTTGGCGTTTCCCCAGCTGGCCGCCGGGTTGTACGACTGGGTCCTCGCCTGGGACCATCAACAGCACCGGTGTTGGATCATTTCCCAGGGATGGCCAGAGAAGGAATCCACCCGCCGTCAGCGGTTGGCACAGGAACGGGTCGGTCAGGTGTTGGAACTCTTGCGGCAGCCTGCGGATCGACCGCGGGGGCGGGAGCCCACCCGGCTGGTAGATCTGGGGGCCAATCGGTTTCCCCTCTCCACAGTCCCGGGACTGACCAGCAATTTCAGTCGCGAGGGTTACCTGGCGGGAGTGCGTCGGGCGACCGAGTACATTCGAGCCGGAGACATTTTCCAGGTGAATCTGTCGCAACGACTGGCTCTGCGGTGCGATCGTGACCCGATCGAGACGTACCTGGCTTTGCGCCGGGTGAACCCGGCCCCGTTCGCGGGCTTCCTGGCGCATGATGATTGGGCGGTGGCAAGTTCCTCGCCCGAACGGTTCCTGGCCATTCGGGACGGACTCGTCGAGACACGTCCCATCAAGGGAACGCGTCAACGGCGCGGCAATTCCGAGGCGGACCTGTTCACCCGGGATGAGCTACGGGAGAGCGGCAAAGATCAGGCCGAGAATCTGATGATTGTCGACCTGTTGCGGAACGATCTGTCTCGGGTCTGCCAGGCGGGAACCGTGCGTGTCCCGCAGTTGGCGCGGGTCGAGACGTACGAGACGGTCCAGCACCTGGTCTCGGTGGTGGAGGGACGATTGGCCGCAGGACACTCCCCCTGGAGTCTGCTGGCGGCGGCATTCCCCGGCGGATCAATCACCGGAGCTCCCAAGGTGCGGGCCATGGAGATCATCGCCGAATTGGAACCGACCGTGCGTGGTCCCTATTGCGGCTCGCTGTTCTACATCACCCCCCAGGGGACGATGGACAGCAACATTCTGATCCGCACGATGTGCCTGCGGCATGGCTGGTCGGTCTTTCCGGTGGGGGGGGGGATTGTGGCCCAGTCGGAACCCGCAGGGGAGTATGCCGAGACGCTGCACAAGGCGGCCGGGATGTTGCGGGTGTTCGCGACATGACAGGCCGGATTCTGCTGATCGACAATTACGACAGTTTCGTCCACAACCTGGCGCGGTATCTGGTCGAATTGGGTTGCGCGACTGAGGTGATTCGCAATGACGCACTGACGATTGGGGAAATCGCCGCCCGTCAGCCAGCGGCGATTGTGATCTCTCCGGGACCGTGCACTCCGGCGGAGGCTGGGGTCAGCCAAGGGGTGATTGCCGAACTGGGAATGCAGATTCCCATCCTGGGGGTCTGCCTGGGGCACCAGGCGATTGCGGCGGCGTTGGGCGGGCGGGTCATCCGCGCTCCCGAGCCGGTGCACGGTCGGACTTCATGGATCACGCACCACGGGCAAGGGGTGTTTGCCGGCCTGCCGAATCCCTTGCGGGCCATGCGGTATCACTCGCTGATTGTGGATGAACAGACGTTGCCCGATGTCCTGCGGGTGGTGGCCCGAAATGAAGACGGATTGCCCATGGCATTGGAGCACACAACCTGGCCACTGTTTGGTGTCCAATTTCATCCCGAGTCGATCCTCACCGAAGGAGGGCACAAAATGCTCGCGAACTTTCTGCGGGTGGCTGGGCTGGATCCTGTCTTGCCCCAGACGACCGATTTGGTGCTCCGTCCGCTGGACGACGACTCCTGGATGAAGCGGTTGCCGTCCGGTCCGATTCATTGGTGATGGGTTGCCATGGAGGGCAATTACCGCTGGTTGGCCGGGATCAGGCTGGCGGGCATCGAATGACGGTGCCAGCCCCGACCGTTCCCGTGTGCCTGCGGTTGCCAGCGAGAACACCTTTTTCATCCGTGATTTTGCCTTCCGCCGGGGAACGTGTCATGATTCTGCGGCGCCACGCGCAATGCCGGTGGGGACGGCACTTTCCGGGGATCTCCCGGCGGCATTGTGCTCATGCGTCCCGCAACTTGTCTCTGCTCGACAAATCGGCCGGTTCCCGGGCCCGATCTTCTCTGGATGTTTGACGATTCCACGATGTGTGCTTTGGAACAGGCAGTGCAGACCCCTCGCGAACTGCTCACGCAACCCTGCTGGCAAGCTGTCGATCTGGGGCTGCCGATGCCCGATTCGCCCCATGCCGTCTCGGCCTGCCTGCCCCTCTGGGACCACAACATCCGTTATGAAGAGGCCGATGCCGCGGTGGTGGAGCGGTTGCAGGCGGCCTATCCCCGGTTCTGCCTGCACCCCTTGGTGAGGCAGTTGATCGCCCGGGAAGTGGGGACTGGGGGGCCGGGGTTGGTCTTCCCATCGGTCCGATCGGCCGAGCGGGCCGCCCGCCATGTGTGCGCACGGGGCGGGGCTGTCACAGGGCAGCGCACGCTGCCCGATGGCAGCGCCACATTGGTCACCACCAGCCCCGACGACTTCCCCAAGTTGCGGGAGTATTGGCAACACGCTGGAGAGATTGTCAGCTCCCGGGCGGCCGAGTGTCTGCTGGCGGGACAGCCGGTCTCGATCACCGAGACCGCCGCCCGCTCGTTGGTGCGGCAACGCGTGGCCCACTTCGGCGGGTGCCGAGAGCGGGATGTGTGGTTGTTTCCTTCGGGGATGGCGGCGATCGCGGGGGTCTGGCGGGCGATCCGGCGGCTGAACCCCACCCTGCCCACGGCCCAATTTGGGTTTCCCTACGTCGATACCTTGAAGATCCAGCAGCGGTTTGCCCCGGCCCGGCATCTGTTCTACCCGCGTGGTGACGCCGGTGATCTGGACGCACTGGAATGGCAGTTGCGCGAAACCCCCATCGGCGCGCTGTTCTGTGAAGTTCCCACTAATCCCCTATTGACCCGCCCCGATCTGACCGCCCTCCGCGATCTGGCCGACCGGTATGGGTTTTATCTGGTGGTGGATGACACGCTCTCGGCGATTGTGAACGAAAATGTGCTCCCGTGGTCTGATGTTTGCGTCACCAGTCTGACCAAGTACTTCAGTGGGCAGGGGGACGTGTTGGCCGGGAGTGCCCGGTTGAACGACCGATTGGACACCGCCCCCCGGCTGCGCTCGGCCATTGAGGCCGAGTTCGAGGAATTGCTGTGCGATGCCGACTGCGCGGTGCTGGAGGCCAACTCGCGCGATGTCCGCGCGCGGGTGCTGGCGATCAACCAGACGGCGGAAGGGCTGGTGAACCGGCTGCGCGAACACCCGCTGGTGGACCGAGTGTACTACCCCGAGCCGTCAGATGGGGCGGTGGGGCGTGGTGGGTTGTTTTCGCTTCTGCTGCGGGATGCACCGCGGACCACTCCGGTGGTTTTCGACCATCTGCGACTATGCAAAGGGCCCAACCTGGGAACGCGGTTTACGCTCTGCTGCCCGTACACGATTCTGGCCCATTACACCGAGCTGGAGGCGGTGGAACAGGCGGGGGTTTCGCGTTGGCTGTTGCGGGTGAGTGTGGGGCTTGAGCCGCTCGACGACCTGTGGGACCGGTTTCGGGAGGCGTTCGACGCGGGCTCGGGGCGCTGAACGGGTCTGCAACGCTGAACGGGCCCGCGGCGCGCGGAGAGCACAGGAACGTCCGATGGCACCTCGGCCGCAGGCAGGCCGGAATGTACTGGGGACATGGTGTGACGCCCCCGGTCGGCATTCGCCCGGCGTGACATTCCCCAACGCGCTCTGGCTACCAGGGGGTTTCCATCATATTGACGACGTTGCGTGCCAGCCGGTTGACTGCCTCGGTCTCGGCGGTCGCCAGGGATTGGCCGACTTCGGGCGCGTACTCGGCCTGAGACAGCAGTTGCCGGGGCATGCGCGGGAGATCGAACCCTTCCTGTCGCAGCACTTCGCCCGAGCGGCGGTCGACCCATTCGGCGGTCACCCGCAGGTTGATCTGCAGCTCGCGCGCGTCGCTGTTCTCGGTCTGCCCCAGGACCCCCTTTTGCTGTTGGCGAAAGTGCAGAACCAGCAAGGTGTCGGCCTCGTCCTCATGGGCGATGCGGAAGTGCGTGCGCATCTGAATCTGTTTCTGCACCGCCTCGGCAAGCTGATTTTCCAGGAATCGGCGGTTCGAGTCGGACTTGGGAATGCTGACCGCGACCGACCGCACTTCCTGGCTGAAGGGGGCCCCGATGTTGTAGCCGCAACCAGTGCAGGGGAGCAGCAGCAGCCAGAACAGCAGTCTCCCGGCCCGCCGGCGCGAACAGGCTGTGATTTCGGGCCGATGGCGGGGTGGCGGAGATGCGGGCATAAAAGCGGCCGGGGACGGGAGTCGAATCGAGGCCGCGACGGGCGGCCCAAGGGAAGGATCGCGATCACCGGGGACGAGGTGCGGTGGCTTGTCGAATGGTCGACTTGGCGGGGGGTTCGGGCTGTTCCTCCTCGGCGGCGACCGTGACCACCTCGGTTTCGTAGATTGGCTTGGGCAACAGGCCCGCCGCGTGATCGGCCCCCAGTTGGACCAGTTTCTCCTTGGCTGCGATGGCCCTCTGGCTCTCGGGTGAGGCCTTCACGAGCGACTCGTAGTAAAACGCGGCGGCCGACTTCTCTCCCCGGCGGCGATGGTATTCACCAATTTCCCAGTCACGATTGGCCAACTCGGCATCGATGCGGGCCAAGTCGTTTTCCAGCTTTTTCTTCTGGGGGGCCTCGGGGAAGAGCCGCAGGGCGCTTTGGGTCAGTTGGCGCGCTTCTTCAAGCTGTTTGCCATCGTAGTGAGCCCCCTGGTAGGCCAGCAGGCTGGCGTGGGCTCCCAAAACGTAGGCGGCCATCGCGACTTCCCGATCGGCGTATTGCTCGCGGATGGTGGCGAAGTCGCGGTCGGCCTCGATGTAGTCTCCGCTGCGCAGGCGGTGCACGGCGTGAATGAGCAACGCATCGTCGGCCAGGGGGCCGGTCGGGTCATTCATCCAGACTGAACGCAGGCATTCCAACGCCCGGCCTTCGGGGTCGAAGATGGGCTTGCGACGGTTGGAGACGTTGATGGGAAACCAGACCTCGGCGGGGATCTGCGTATCGGGGTTCGTATCGATGCCATGTTCCGAGCCCACCTTGGCAAAGTGAGCGAGTTCTACCTCGGCGGCATTTTTCGGGTACCCCAGCCAGCCCAGTGCGATGTTGTACAGCCGTTGGGTTGAGGTCTCCAGGTAACGTGACGAGGGGTGCTTCTTCAACAGCTCCTCGTACTCGTCTTGGGCCTTGGCATACTTGTCCAGGTGAAAGTCGGCCTCGGCGCGATAGAACATCGCGTCTTCTTCGATGGGCTTGTCTTTGTACCGCTTGACAATCTTGTGCAGTTTTTTGCGGGCTTCGGCGAACTGGTGCGCGTCGAATTCCGCCTTGGCTTCTTCGAATTCCGCATGGCCTTCCAGTTCGGCCATCTGTCGGCCTCCCTGGGCGTTCTCGGCCTCCTGCTTGGCCCGGCGACCAGCAGGACCCATGATGTTGCTGACGTCGAGATTGTCGAGTGTCGATTTGCACCCAGTGCACGGCAGAACGCACAGCCCCAGCAACCAGACAAGCAGATGCCTGGTCCATGGCGGATGGGGGACCGAGACGGGCTGCGGCCTGAGAGTGGCAGGACTTTGGCCCGAGGTGTGATGGGGCATGTCACATTCCACGCCGGGAGGCGTGGCCGTGTGTGAAAGGAGGTGGCCGAAGGGTGTGACGAGGGGAACAGTCGTGCCGGGGAGCTACAGGGGAAGGTAGCGGAGGGTTTTGGGGCGACGACCGAGCAGGTTGGCGATGAGGGGGTTGAGCAAGTGGCGGAGTTCAGAGGACTGACGCGAGGTGAGCAGCAAGCGTTGCCAGGTGGAATCTCCCGTGGTCGTCAGTTGCACCAGCACCGCTTTGGTGGAGGCGGCAATTAAACGACGGGTGGGAGAGGCGGCGGTACACTGGGGGCAGACGAGACCCCCGGCTGTCAGATCGAATCCGTAGTGGGTGGCCTGTTCAAGAGGCTGCCCACACTGAACACACAGTTCCAATTCGGGAAGATGGCCCAGATCGGCCAGCAAATCGAGCTCGAACTTCGCCACGGTCAGGGCCAGATTTCCCTGCGACTGCAAAGCGTCGAGGGTGGCCAAGGCCGCTTCGAAGAGCCGGGGATGCGGTTCCTCTTCCTCACACAGTCCATCCAGCAACTCGGCCACGTAATAACCTCCGTAGAGGTTGGCGAGGCTGTCGCCAGGCGGCGCAAATCGTTTCAGCAGCTTGGCTTCCGTCAAAATGTCCAAGCCTCCCGACGATTTGCGGAGGATTACTACCTCACATTGGGCCAGCAGGTCAAGAGCAGCCTCGAAGGGCCCCTTCAGGCGTTTTGCTCCCTTGGCGATGGTGGCCAGTTTCCCAAAGTCCCGGGTGAACCAGGTGATCACCCGGCTGGATTCGCTCCAGTCCGCCTGCCGGATCACGAGAGCGTGGGTCTTCTCGGTGGACAACAGAACGGTCTTTCGGGAAATGGGGTGGGGGCGTGGAGAGGTCAATAGTCGAAACCGGGGGAGACGGCAAGCTGATCACAACCGCCACAACCCCCAGGATGGTCATCTTGATCCGGGGTTTGGAAAAGTCCCCCCGGTTGAGGCTCAGGTCGGCTGGATGGGCAGCCGACGTGATAGACAGAATCTGTCAGCAGAGGCGGATGAGGGTGCGCGATGACAGTCTCCTGTCGCGCCAGCTTGACCGTTGGAAGACGTTCGGTTTACAATTCCGGACCGCACCACGGACGGGCTTCCGAAACGAGGGAGACTTGGGCTCCACAGACTCGGAGCAGAGAGTGATGCACACCTCCAACCGCAGGCAATTTTTGGGATCGTCGTTGGCGGCGGCGGGGGCCGGTTTGTTCTGGCCCTCATCCTCCGACGCCGATGTGTTGCCCCGTGTGGAACGGGTCGCGGCACCCATGGTGACGGGAGAGGAGCAGAACGTCCAGAAGGACATTTGGGCGGCCGAGGTCCGGTACAAGCCGGTCCGCATGGTCGTGGCCCAGTTGACCGACCCGGCGACCTATCAGTCTCAGCGCAAGCTGGTCTGGTATCTTGCCTATCGGGTGGTGATCCGACCTTCGTCGGCTCTGTCGGACGGTAGCCTGAACACTCCGGATCGGCCGGTGTTTGTTCCCGAGGTGACTCTGACGGTGGATGATGAGGGTCGGCAGCAGTCGTATCCTGATCAGGTGTTGCCAGAGGTTGTGCCGGCGATTCTTCGCCGGGAGAAGCACGAATACAAGAGTTCGGTGGATGTGGTCGGGCCCCTCCCGGCGATTTCTCCCGAGGATTCCCGCCGCATTGTGTCACTCGATGGAGTGGCCACTTGGACGGGAATCAACCCCGACGCCAATTACTTCTCGGTGGTGATGTCCGGTTTCTCAAACGGATATCGCGTCGTGAAGGATGACGAGGGGGTCGAGCGGGTTCAGCGGCGGATGCTGCGGCAGCGGTTTTGGCGCCCCAGCGACCGGTTCGACCAAAACGAAAAGGAGATCCGGTTCAAGGGTGAGCCGGAGTGGTTCTACCAGTAGGGCAGTCGGCAGGGAACTGGCGGCCCGCACCTGCCCCTCACGGCAGGTTTCAGAGCAAAGGCAGACAGCAGAGATGGCTCACAAGAAGGGTCAAGGTTCCACCCGCAACGGTCGTAACTCTCGCAGCCAGCGGCTGGGAGTGAAGAAGTACGGGGGAGAAGAAGTCATCCCCGGCAACATCATCATCCGTCAGTGTGGCACGAAGTGGCGTCCCGGCAAAGGGGTGGGTCTGGGAAGCGACTACACCATCTTCGCTCTGGTTGCCGGCCGGGTGAAGTTTGATCAGGAAGGACGTCGGGTCAATGTCGTTGCCGACGCGTCTGTCAACTGATCACGGTCCGTGAACCGAGCCAGTGAACCGCGGTGAGTGATGTGGCGTCCGATTCCTCGGTCGGATGATTGATGCGGACCGGGGTGTGCTATCGGCCGGTGGTCTGATCGCTGCAGCGGGACCCTGAGAGGCTGGAGACACGGCCGCAGAGAGCGATTGACCCTGCGGTTCTCCAAATCACTGACATTTCC
>JBKCTR010000059.1:0-4904 GCA_046318755.1 Planctomycetaceae bacterium | reverse complement strand
AGTCGCCTGGCCCGCAAGGTCCCGAGTACGGTCCCGCTGCGGAAGACCGAAGGTCTCACTTGGCGGTTGATTGGGTTGCCGCCATGATGCTGTTGGTCGTCGCGCTTCCGAGTCCCCGTCTTCCCGTCCCGGCCTTTCCCTTCCCAGTGCGGAGTGCAGCATGCCCGCGGTGCGTGTGGCGTCATTGAGTGAGATTCCCCCAGGCACCGCCCGCGAGGTGGTCGCGGGGGGGCGCATCCTGGCGATTTTCAACGTGGGGGGAACGCTGCGGGCGGTGGACGGCATCTGTCCGCATGCGGGAGGGCCCCTGGCCGAGGGGCAGGTGACCGACGGCATCGTCACCTGTCCGTGGCATGGCTGGCAGTACGATCTGTCCACCGGGAAGAACTGCGTGAACCCCGCGATCAGCGCCGGCTGCCATGCCGTGCATGTCGCCGGAGACGACGTGCTGGTCGATCTGCCCTGACGGTACTTCCGTCACACAATTCGCCCGCCGTGGCCCCACCACGAAATTCTGGTCCGAGGGTCGATTTCGATCGGGCACCGGCGCTGTCACCAGGCGTTCCGCTGCCGAGAGTTGTGGGAAATCAACCCGCCCGGACCACCCCGACGCACTCGAGCCTCAGGCCGCTCGCGACAGCGGTGCGGAGCTCGGGCTGGTGTTGGCTGTCGAGTCGACCCGCGCTGCAGGCACTGTCTGGTCTTCGAGCGACGCCCCGGCGGCGACGCCGGCGAGAAAACTCCAGACCACGCCCCCCGTCACGCTCAGAATCAGCGAATTGAAGAGTGTCCCCAGGCCGATGCAGAGCACCACCCCCTGCAGCACGGCCCGTTCCCACTCGGGCAACGTGCGCGACAGCCGCCAGTGGTTCACCAAGAGGGCCAGCCACGCCAAGCCCCCCAGCACTCCCAACTGAAACGTGAGGTGCAGGAATTCGTTGTGTGGTTCCGAGACCGACAGCAAATCGCGCCCCGCGATGTAGGCGTCGTATTCGGTCTCAAAACTGCCCGTCCCGGTTCCCAGCCAGGGGTGTCTCGCGATCAGTTGCAGGGTGTTCACGTAGAACTCCATGCGGGGATCATCCGAATGCTGCTGTTGCGAGCCAAACTGGTTCTGGATCTGGTTCCACGTGAGCAGGAACCGCGAGTGCACCACCGCCGAGACCTTGCAGGCCATCACGGCACCACTGACCAGCACGACGGCCGTCAGCAGCAGACCGCGCCAACCGAACCGCCGCATGCTGAAGAGGGTCAGCAGAGCCCCGAAAGCGACGTAGCCGGTCCGGCCCTGCACCAGGAACGTCATGTTGAAAACCGCCAGGCCAATCGCGGCCAGCCAGGCCCAGCGGACGGCTCCGGTGGCCCGTTCCCACTCGAGGGCTGCGAGGTAGGCGAACAGCGACATCAAGAGATTGTGGATGATGCGATCTTTGAAGATGACATGATCATTCGGAAACCGGACCTGCGTGATCCCCAGGTCGACTCCCGAGAGCCATTCGAGATAACTGAGGGTCAGCAGCACGCCGCAGCCGGCGAGAAACCCGCGCACCGCCAGGCGCCGCCAGTGAGCCTCGGTAAACACGCAGGTGAACAGCGGCAGCAGCAGGAACTCGCGATACTTGAGCAGGCAGCGAATTCCCTCTTTGAGAGGGGCCGAAGTCCAGCTCAGCCCGACCATCAAGGCCAGGAATAAGCCGGTCGAGATCAGCAGCGTCGACCGGGCTCCCGACCAGAGAGCCGCGGGGGAGGGGCGCCGCCAGGCGAGGGCGGCCAGCACGAAGAACCCCGTCAGCACCTCCATCACCGAAGTCGAGAGGGGAATGTTGAAGCCCACCGCCAAGGCCAGCCACCCCGGCAGAGCCGTCGCGACAAGAGCGCCGCGTACCCGACTGGCCAACGAGAGGCTGGGGGCAGGAGCGGGGTGCGACTCCGCGTGGGAGTACAGCGATCCCGCGGTGGGGGCCAGCGACATGGGTTGGTTCATCGAGGAAGCTGAAAGAAGAACGAGCGCACGGACCGGGGGGATATCCCGATTCCCAAAACCTGTCAAGACGGGGGCTGTTCACGATGGCGCCAGATCGGCGGGGCACCCGGGGCGTGAACGCTCACTTCCGCTTCCTATTCGACACGCGGTTGTGTTGATGGGGTGGGGCAGGCTAGGCTGGACTGTGTGCTGCAAACAGGTCTTGCAGCGTTCCCGGTGAGCCGTTATGTTCCCGCCCCGCATTTCCCCGGTCCCCTCCCCGGTTTCCCCTCCCGGATTCTCCGGTCTCCCAATCACTCCAGCCGCGCGCTGGCTCTGCCTGGGACTGTCTCTGCTGCTGCTCCTGGTGTTTGGCGTCGCCCGTTGGTTGGAACCCCAGCCGCGCGGCTACGGCACGCACCAACAACTCGGTCTTCCCCCCTGTACCTCCCGTGCCCTCTGGAACCTGCCATGCCCGGCCTGCGGCATGACCACCAGTTTCGCCAATCTGACGCGCGGACGCCTGACGTCTGCCGTGAGGGCGAATGTCACCGCGGTGCCCCTGGCACTCACCTGCCTGGCGGCCATTCCGTGGCTGTGGGCGAGCGCCTGGCGGGGGCGCTGCTGGAAGATCGACGATCCAGTGCTGACCCTGTTCTGGGTGCTGTTGAGCCTGATGGGGCTGGCTGTCTTCGAATGGGGACTGCGTCTCTCGTTCGTCTGAGGCACTGGCTGCCCGCATTGGCCCTGGCCGTGCTGCTGGCGTTTCTGCCCGGCTGCCAACTGGTGATCGGGCTGATGATGATGGCCCAGGGAAAGCCGATGCAGCCGGCGCACTTCACCGCCAAAACCGGCAAGAAGCTGAACGACAAGTCCAAGCGGGTGCTGGTCCTCTCGAGTGCCGACCCGCGAGCCCTGGCGAGCCATCCCTCGCTCCCCATCGACATTGTGCAGCAGGTTTCATCCAAGCTGCGTGCCCACGACATCAAGACCTGCGACACCAACGCGGTGACGCGGTATCTCGAATCGGGCGAGGTGATCGACAAAGACACCGACTTCACCGCGCTGGCGAAAGAACTCAAGGCCGACTTCGTGATTCTGATCGCATTCGAGACCTTCACGACCCGCCAGGAGAACAGCTCGGGGCTGTACCGTGGGATGTCGCGTTCGAACATCCATGCCTGGGAGATGACCGGCACGGGAGACAAGCGACGTCTGTCCCGGATCTACCAGAAGGGGCACGATTCGAAATACCCGGTGCATCAGCCGATCGAGTCGGACTTTGAGCACCCCGAGTTGTTCCAACACAAGTTTCTCGACCTGCTGTCTGAAGAACTGGCCCGTCACTTCTACGACCATCCCCCGGGAGCCGACATCGGCTGATCTCCCCCGGGTCCCCGCGGGCGACACGAGGTTGCCCCCGAGACCCGGCGTTTTCCGTCCCCCCTGTTCCCATTCGAAACCGTGCCTGCGAAGGATCGCTGCATGACTCTCCAAACCACTCCCCCACGGCGTCTTCGGTCGACCGGTTCGCGGTTGCTGCCGCTGGCCGCCGTGGCCGGGCTGCTGCTGCTGCAAAGCGGTTGCAATCTTGTGATGTTGGTGAGCTACCTGATCCACGGCCCCCCCACGGTCGAGCCCGACTTTCACAAGCGGACGGGAATCTGGCTGAGCGAAACAGGCAAGACCACGGGGATCATCTGCTACGCCCCCAAGGCGCTGAAGTGGGATAACGAAGCGGTCGATTCGGAGGTGGCCCGGGCGGTGGCGATTCAGTTCAACCGGCACAAGATCCGGGTGTTCAACCCCGATCTGGTCGACACGTGGATTGATCAGAATCCCAATTACGACAAGGTCACCGAGCTGGGCTCGGCTTACAAGCTCGACTACGTGGTGCACATCGACATCAAGGACTACAGCCTGTTCGCCCCCAACTCGTCCGACCTGTACCAGGGGCGGTGCGATGCGGTGATCAACGTCTTCAAGATGAATGACGACAAGTCCGACGGCGAATTGATCTACACCAGCGAGATCCGGTCGCGATTCCCCTCGCGGTCGGAAAAGTCGGTCTACGAGATCAGCCACGAAGACTTCCGTAACTACTACCTGCAGGCGCTCAGCGATGAGATCGGCCGCAAGTTCTACGAGACCTACACGATGGATGACATCGGGAACTCGGCCCTGCAGTAATTCGTGTTGGAGCTGGATTTTCGTCGGGAATGCGCTGTTTACCCGGCGGCTCCCCCCTGATACTCTCCCCCGCCCCACGGGGCTGGCCGGACCGCCGGCGAGCCCACGGGGGGCCGGACGCAGGACGCGTCCGCGATCGAACCATGGAGGCGGCGGTTGTCACCAACTGCATTGAACAAACTGCGGATTCTCTTCGTCGATGACGAAGCTCCCATCCGCGAGGTGATGAAGATCGAGCTGCAGCGCATGGGGCACGACGCCATCATCTGCGAAGATGGCCGGGCCGCAATCGCCGCCGCCGACAAGAACAGCTTCGACGCCGCGATCGTCGATCTGCGGATGCCAGGCCTCTCGGGCTGGGATGTGATCGAGCACCTCAAAAACGTCTCGCCCGACACCGATGTGATCATCAGCACCGGGCACGGCAACATGGAGGATGCCATCCAGGCCCTCCGCCGGGGAGCCTACGACTTCCTGACCAAGCCGACGAAGCTGGCGGTGATTTCGGGCGTGCTCAACCGTGTGGCCGAGAAACGCGCCCTGCGGAACAAGGCCCTGGCCCTGGAGACCCGGCTGAAAGTGGTGGAAGGCTCCCGGATCGTCGGCACCAGTCTGACGATGCTGCGGGTCCAGCAATTGATCGAGAAGATTGCCCCCACCGATTCGAATGTGCTGATCCTGGGTGAAACGGGAACGGGGAAGGAACTGGCCGCCCGGCGGGTGCATGAACTCAGCAAGCGGGCTCACATGC
>JBKCTR010000058.1:0-2722 GCA_046318755.1 Planctomycetaceae bacterium | reverse complement strand
ATGAAGAGCAGATCCGCGCGGTACTGTCCCGGGTGCAGTCTGAGCGGCAGTTGCACGAGCGGATGGAGTCGATTCTGCGACTGATCGAGTCGCAGGGGAAATTGACCACGGAGTTTGCCGCGGCGATTCGGGGGGCCACCTCGTTGAAGCAGGTGGAGGATCTCTACCTGCCATACAAGCCGCGCCGGCAGACGCGGGCTCAGGCGGCCCGCGAGCGGGGTCTCGAACCGCTGGCGCAGCAGGTCCTGGCCGACGTGCCGCTGCCGCAGTTGCAGTCCGAGGCGGGAAAGCTGGTTTCGGCCGAGAAGCAGTTGCCTTCGGTCGACGCCGTGTGGCAGGGAGTGCGCGACCTGCTGGCCGAGGTGGTCAGCGAGCGGGCCGACCTGCGCGAATCGATTCGCCGACTGGCTTGGAAGACTGGCCGCATCAAGTCGGCCGTGGTCGACCCGCAGGTCGAGGCGGCGACTCCCTTCCGTGATTATTTCGACCATTCGGAGCCGGTCGGAAAAATCCCCCCCCATCGCATCCTGGCATTCAATCGCGGCGAGGCGGCCGGAGTGCTGCGGGTGCACGTGGTGTGGGACCCAGACCAGGCCCGGCAGGCAGCCGAGGCGTGCCTGCAACTCGCGCGATTGCGCAACCAGACCTTCCTCCGTCCCGTGGTGACCGACGCCCTCGATCGCTTGGTCCACCCCAGCCTCGAACGGGAGATTCGGCGTGAACTGACGGCCAAGGCCTCGGCCCAGGCAGTTTCTGTGTTCGCCCGCAATCTCCGCAAGTTGCTGCTGCAGCCACCGGTGTTGGGCCAGAGTGTGCTGGCGATCGACCCCGGATTTCGAACGGGGTGCAAGGTGGCGATTCTCGACGCCACCGGCCGGTTGCGAGGGCAGGACCTCATTTACTGCACCGGCTCGGCCGAGAAACTGGCGGCGACCCGTGCCCGCCTCGCCGATCTGCTGCGGGAACATGGCTGCCGTCTCATTGCCATCGGCAATGGCACCGCCTGCCGCGAGACGGAAGAGCTGGTCGCCCAGACCATTGCCGAACACATTCCCGACGCCCGCTATCTCATTGTGAATGAGGCGGGGGCCAGCATCTATTCGACCAGCCAGGTCGCCCGGGAGGAGTTTCCCGAGCTCGACGCCACGGTGCGCGGCACCATTTCGATCGGACGCCGGGTCCAGGATCCGCTCAGTGAACTGGTGAAGATCGAACCGCAGCACATTGGGGTCGGCATGTATCAGCATGATGTCGATTCGGGTGACCTGCAGACCGCTCTCGACGAGGTGGTCGAATCGTGCGTCAATCTGGTGGGGGTCGATCTCAACACCGCCAGCGTCCCGCTTCTGGCCCGCATCTCGGGGCTCAATCCAGCCACCGCCCGCCGGATTGTCGAGTGGCGTTCCGAGCATGGGCCGTTCCAGTCCCGCGCTCAACTGCGCAAGGTGCCGGGCATCGGACCGGCCAAATTCACGCAGGCCGCGGGCTTCCTCAAGATCCGCGATGGGGTCGAACCTCTGGATGCCACCTGGATCCATCCCGAGAGCTACGCCCTGGCGCGCAGGGTTCTCGAGCGGTGCCCGCAACTGCTCAACTCCGGAAGCGTCCCATCGGGGGGAGAGGCCGTGTTGTCCGAGGTCGCGCTCGATCCTCTCGCCCAGGAACTGGAGGCGGGCGTGCCCACGCTGCGCGACATTGTCGACTCGCTGGCCCGCCCGGGACGCGACCCGCGGGCCGATCTTCCCGGCCCCCTGTTCCGCCAGGATGTGCTGCAGCTTTCGGATCTGGTCCCCGGGATGGAACTGCGTGGCACGGTGCTGAACGTGGTCGACTTCGGGGCGTTTGTCGATGTGGGGCTGAAGGACAGCGGGCTGGTTCACATCAGCCAGATGGCGACCGAATTCATCCGCAGCCCTCATGAAAAGGTCAGTGTGGGGGATGTCGTCACGGTCTGGGTGCAATCGGTCGATTTGGACCGCCGACGGGTGTCGCTCTCGATGTTGCCGCCGGGCACTCCCGCCGGCGGGCGGTCCGCAACCGGGTCGGCCGCAGAGGGTTCGGCCAGCCCCGACGGGGGGCGGATCAAGGGGCCAGACTCCCCCACCACGGTCAGGCCGGCTCAGACGCCGCCACGAGCTGCCGCGGCCAATCCAGCCCCTGCGGTCTCCCGACCGGCGGCCACCACGCCTCCCAAACCGAACGATCCCCTGCGCTCGTTCGGGCAGTTGAAGGACTTGCTCGACGACCGTGGCTCGTAAGCGTGTCGGGGTGGGGGCCGATTCTTCGGCCGGCCATTGCGAACGGAACGCTTGCCTCACCACACGCGAATCAAAATACGCAGAACCGCCGTGGTTTCGGGAAGAAACCACGGCGGTTGCCACAGCGGGGCGAAAAGTCGCCGTCTGAAAGCCGTGCTCGGTCAGGCCCCGTTCTTCTTGAACCACTCCTGCAGTCGCTTCCAGCCGGTTTCCGCATGTTCCTTGCGGTAGCTGGGGCGGTAGTCGGCATGGAATCCGTGCGGCGTGTCGGGGTACAGCACAATCTCGCTGGGCTTGTTCGCCTCCTTCAGCGCCTTCTGCATCGATTCCACCGTGTCGTTGGGAATGCCCATGTCGGCTCCGCCGTAGAGCCCCAACACCGGCGCCTTCAGGTCCGACACCAGTTCGAGCGGATGCTTCGGGTGCAGTTCGTCGGCCTGGCCCACCAGGCGGCCGTACCAGGC
>JBKCTR010000057.1:0-5106 GCA_046318755.1 Planctomycetaceae bacterium | reverse complement strand
CGCCCGCGGAACAACTCCACACATGCTCGGTGCACCGGTCGGGCAGACGCGGGGTGGCCCGCGACCTCCACGGGGGCCACGCCGGCCCAACCGCCGTCGACGCTCGGTCGGTTCCTGAAGTGTACTGGATTTCGGGAAATTCGCGTGAAGAGGGAAGCGGTCGGGGGCGTGCCGACCTCGCCGGGCGATTCCGGCTTCCAAAATCGCCGCACTTTTCCAGATGCGCGCACGCTCCCCTGTTCACCCTGATTTTCCCGGGTGATAATCAGGAAATACGAGTCACCCGTCCATCTGCCCCAACGTCGTGAGACGCCGGGCCTGCCATGACCGATCAAGCCCCATTTTGCCCGGCGGAAGACCCCTCGTGGGGACCATTCTTCCCGTCGTCCCGGCACTCACCCGCCTGGACGTCCCCGAACCGCGCCCCCCTGCCGGTTGACCTGCAGGAACGTTGGGGTGAACCTGTCGAGCCGCGCGAAGCGGGGTTTGGTGCCGACGGACCTCTCCCCGCGATCCCGGCCACGCTGGACGATCGGCGGGATGGCCGCTGCGTCCCCCTGTATGAAACCGAGTCGGATCTCGCCCGCATGCGGGGGTCCGCGCGTCGGCTCGCACTGCTGACTCCTGTCGCCCAGGGGGCGCTCGACAGCCTGGCGAACTACATCTTCGGGCCCGGCTTCACGGTGAGGGTCGAAGGGAACGACGCTCCACCTGCCTGGCGGGGGGTCGCCCAGCGCATCCTCGACCGCTTTGCCGACGACAATGACCTTGCCGGTCTCTGCGACCGCGAGCTGCATCACCGCACCCGCGAAGATGGCGAGGCGTTCGTGCAGTTGATTTCGCGCCGGGATGGTGGCTGCCGCCTGCGCTTTCTCGAACCCGAGCAGATCACCGAGCCCGCAAACCCCCGCCCGCTCGAAGACTGGCTGGGGATGACGGACGAGGGGGTGTCGTCGTGGTCGTTCGGGGTGCACACGCTGGCCGACGACCCCGCGACGCCCCTGGGCTATCACATCATCCACGACAGTGCCGGTCGGGACTGGAACTATCTCGCCGTCGACCAGATCGAGCACCTCCGCCGGAATGTCCCCCGCAATGCCAAGCGTGGCGTCTCCGATTTCCTGGTGATCCAGGCCGACCTCGAGCGCGAGGCCGTGCTGCGGCGGAACACCGCCGAGGGGGCTGCGCTGCAGGCGGCCATCGCCTGGATCCTGCAACCGAATTCGTCCGACCACACCCCGCTGGGGATTCCCCGCAGCGAGATTCCCGTGGTGCATCGCACCACCCCGGCCACCACCGCCTACGAGCGGGTCCGGAGGTATCCCCCGGGAACGATCCTGCGCCCGTCAGCGGGGTTGGAATACAAGCCCGGGCCACTCGGCTCCGAGCGGATTCCCCACTTCCTCCAGGTGGGGCAGGCGGTGCTGCGGGCCATTGGCCTGCGCTGGAACATGCCCGAGTACCTCATCTCGGGAGACGCCAGCAATGCCAGCTACGCCTCGACCCTCGTGGCCGAGTCCCCCTTCGTGAAGGCCCGCGAAGCGGACCAGCAGTTCTTCCGCCGGCACCTGCAAAGCCTCTGCTGGAAGGTACTGCGGCTCGCCTGGCGACACGGGGCGTTCGACCATCTGGGTGTCCCGTTCGAACTGTTGCTCGATCGGTTGACCATCCAGATCGGCGTCCCGGCGGTCGCCTCGCGCGACCTCGAGGCCCTGGCCCGCACCCACGAACTGCAACTGCGGCTGGGATTGCTGTCCCGCCGCACCGCCGCCGCCCAGGCCGGTCTCGACTTCGATCAGGAACAACGCAACCGGCTGGCCGATCGCGATGCGGCCCCCAGCCCGCCCACTTCCCCTCTCCCGTCCACCACTCCGGAGGAACCGCTGCCGTATGACGACACCACTGCTTGAAATCACCTTCAGCGACACTCCGCAGGTCGATCGCGAAGCGGGGGTCATCCGGGGAGTCAAAATCCTCGGCCGCACCAGCCGCAACCATCGCGTCTACTCCGACGCCGCCCTCAACCAGGCCGCCTACCTCTACGAGGGGCTGGCGGTGAACCTCGATCACCCCGCGCCGTCCCAGGCGGGGGCGGGGCGGGCGGTGGCCGAGGGCTTCGGCTGGCTGACCTCGGTGGGGGTCCGCGAGGCGGGGGTCTTCGGCGACCTGCACTACCTGCGCTCGCACCCCCAGGCCGAAATGATCGCCGAGGCCGCCGAACGCAACCCCCGCCGGTTTGGCCTGTCGCACAACGCCGTCGGCCAGGTCCGCCACCGGGACGGCCAGGTCATCGTCGAAACGATCGACAAGGTCCATTCCGTCGACATCGTCCAAAACCCTGCCACCTCGTCCGGCCTGTTTGAATCGGAGACCTCCATGCCCCCACCACTCCCCGAATCATCATCAACCCCTGCCGATCCATGTGGGCCCACGTCCTGCCCGACAGCACCGCGCGCCCCCGAAACGCTCGCCCCCGTCACCCTGAGTGACCTGTGCGAACAGGTGCAGTGGGCTCCCCTGCTCGATCATCCCCTGTTGGCCGTGATGCGCTCCCGCACGCTCACTCCCCCCGAAGAACAAAACACCGCCCGCGACACCATTGTCCAGAGCATCGTCTACGCCCTGGCCGAAGGGTACGACCGGTATCACGCCCACGAATACGCCGACCTGTTCGCCCACCTCGCCCGGCAGCTCGCCGCCGCAGACTCCCTTTCAGCACCTGGCTCCGCGCCGATCGGTGCCTCACAGACCCGTCCCGGTTTGACCGAGGGCGTTGGTCAGGTTCCCGGGTCTCCGCTCGCGTCCTCACTCTCGGCAGCCACCAGCAGCCTGGTCGAGCGGATCACCCAACTGGAAACCGAGTCGGTCTGCCGCGGGCTGCTTGAGGAATCGAACCGCGCGGTCGACCGCACGCGTCTGGCGGCGTTGGCCCGCCTGGCGTCTGAAGCCGACCGCCGCCAATTGATCGAAAGCTGGCCCCCCCGCGAGTCGCCCCCCCGTCCGCGTCCGGCCAGTTCCCCCCCTCTTTCCCCCGGCGGCGCTCCCCTCCCCCGCCTCCCCGAAGACGTCCGCAGCTTCGTCGCCGCGCTGCGCTAATGTGTGTCATCTGTCTCCTTTCCACTTTCTCCTCTCCACTCTCTCATGCGGAGCATGTATGAAGCTGCTCGATCTTCCCCAGGCGGTGCGTGAACGGCGCATGTTTGGCTTCTTTGATGACTTTGAGTGGTACCTCGCCCCGCATCGCTGGACTTCGTTGACGTCCGACGCGGGGACTGCGGTGGCCGTCGGCACCACCACTCCCAATGGCGCGGTGGTGCTGACCACTCCGGCCGTCGACAACAGTGAGTGCGCGGTGGGTACCACCACCCGTCCCCTGCGTCCCGCCGACGACAAGCCGGTGATGCTGGAATGTCGCATCCAGTACGCCGAGGCGGCGGTCAACTCCGCGAACATCTTCGTGGGGGTGGCCGACACCCTGGCCGCGGCCGACCTGCTGCTCGACAACGGGCAGGGACCCCGCCCCGGTCTGCATGGGGCCGGGCTCTACAAGGTCGATGGCGAATCGACCTGGCGGGTTGTCTCGGTGCGTGGGGGCGTCCCGCTGATCACCGCCAGCACCGTCCCCGCCGGGGGTCCCGCCCCGCAGACCCTCCGGCTGGAAATCCAGCCCCTCGACGCCTCGGTGGCCGAGGTGGTGTTTCACATCGACGACTCTCAGGTGCGCGACGCGGTCGGTTTTCCCGTGAAGCACCTGTTCCCCCTCGCCGCCTGCCCCGCGCTGCAGGCCGGGGTGTATCTCAAGGCGGGGGCGAACGCCGCGGAATCGCTCGCCGTCGATTACATCGCCCTCTACCAACTGCGGTGATGCCGACCGGGGCGCCCGCCACTGTGGCCATGCCGGTTGTCGCGAGTGGCTCGCTCCCACCGACCGGGTCGGGGTGAACAGCCCCCGGCCCCGGTCGGCTTCGCCCCGGCCTGTGACCGAGCGCGCGCGCCCGCGTCCCTTTTGACTCCCTTGTCCTCTTCCACAATTCTGTTTGAAGGATGCTTCCCACATGATCAAAACCACGCAACTTCGCCGGCTGTACGAGGCGGCTCAACGCGACGCCCAACCCCAGCGGTTCTTTGACGACCTCAGCACCGCCCTGCAGACCCGCCAACTGCAACTCGCCGACTTCTCCCTCCGCGCGTTGTTCGAACAGTTCATCCCCGACGGACGCGAACTGGTCGATTCGTGGAACCCCCGCCTGGGAGGCGAGGGACACAGCCTGCAACGGCTGGAAGAAAGTGGCGCGGTCACCACGGGCACGTTCAGCCGCATCACCGGCCAGATCGTCTACAACGCCATCCTCGACGCGTTCCAGGCCGAGTCGTTCGTCTTCTCGCCCCTCGTCCGCACCATCCCCACCCAGTTCAACGGCGAGAAAATCGCCGGGATCGCCCGCCTGGGAGATGAGGCCGAGACCGTGGCCGAAGGACGCCCCTACCCGCAGGCCGGCGTCGCCGAAGACTTCCTCGAAACCCCCGCCACCACCAAACGGGGCATGATCGTTGGCCTGACCCGCGAGGCGGTCTTCTTTGACCGCACCAACCTGCTGGTCCAGCGGACCGCCGAGGTGGGCAACTGGCTGGGGGTCAATAAAGAGAAACGAATCATCGACTGCGTGATCGATGAAAACACCCAGGCCCACCGCTACCGCTGGAAGGGGACCACCTACGCCACCTACCAGACGGCCGCCCCGTGGATCAACACCACCGCCACCAATCCCCTCATCGACTGGCAGAGCCTCGACAAGGCCGAACAGACGATGGCCGGGTTGGTCGATCCCTACACGGGCGAACCGATCCTCACCGACCCCCGTCACCTGGTTGTTCCCCGCGGCCTGCTCTACCCCGCCCGCCGCATCATCGGGGCCACCGAGATCCGCGTGCAAACCCCCGGGTTCGCCACCACGGGCAATCCCACCGAGACACTCGCCTCCAATCCCGTCAACGGCTACCAGGTGGTCAGCAGCAACCTGCTGACCAGCCGCCTGGCGAACAAGGGAGCATGGTTCATCGGCGATGTCACAAAGGCGTTCGCCTACATGGAGAACTGGCCCCTGT
>JBKCTR010000056.1:0-2740 GCA_046318755.1 Planctomycetaceae bacterium | reverse complement strand
ATCCCCGGCTCACCCGGGTCCCGCTGCGAATTATTGTTCCGGTCGACAAACACGTCCCCCTCCAGGAAGTGCCCCGTGAACGCCGCCAGCGTGGGCAGCCGTCGCGGTCCATCCGGCTTCACCACCAGCACCGCCGGTGATGTCATCCCCGGGGTCACTTCCCCCGCCCGCAGGGGAGCCACCGGCGTCACCCGCCACGGGGTCGCCCCCTCCCGCACAATCCACGGCCCCAACGGCACACTCCGCACCACATACTCCCCCGCTGGCAACCCGGGAAAATCAAACTCTCCCCGCTCATCGCTCGTCGTCGTCGGCTCATCCGCGTCGCGCACGCCGTTCCTGTTGAGGTCGACATACAGATCCAGCCCCTCCAGCGGCGCATCCTCTTGCCAGTCGTCGAACTGACCGTCTCCCCGGAAGTCGTGAAACACAAACCCACCGCGGGGACCCGGCTCTTCTTCGGGAACCGGTTCCTCCCGCCGCTCGCCACACACCACCCGAAAGCCCATGTTGTGGTCGTAGTCGTGGTTCGGTTCCCCCGGCCCCCGATACCCCGCCATCGCCCACCGCAACCCCAGGTCCCACGAGCCCCCTCGATGGACAATCTTCAAGCCGCTCACCCGAGGAACCTGAGCCAGGTAGGGCTCACTCGAATAGACCCGGTCCCCGTTCCAGCACCACTCGCACACATTGCCATGCAGGTCGAACAGGCCCCACCGGTTCGGCAACAGCGAGGCGATCGGCTGCGCCATACGACCGCCGATGTGACTGTACTTCGACCGCACCCGGTCGTTGTCACCGTCGCCCAGATCGCCAAACGAATACTCGGTCGCCGCCCCCGCCCGGCAGGCGTATTCCCACTCCTCCTCGGTCGGCAGCCGGTAGCCATCGGCGGTGGGGTCGCACAGATAGCCCCGAATGTTGCCGAAGTGCGTGCCCCCCATCGGCATCAGGCGGGCCCGGTCAAATCGCCGGTAGCACGAGCGCCGTCCATCGAGCCGGCTCAGCCAGTCGCAAAACAGCAGCGCCCCGCGCCAGCGGACATTTTGGATCGGATGCCGGTCTGTCGGACTGATCCGATCATTGTCGAGATTCCACTTGTTGCGCCAGATGGCGTACTCGAATTGGTCCATCAGTCGGCGATGGGGATCGGCCAGAAACGCCTCGAAGTTCCCCCGCGTCACCTCGGTCGCCGCGATGTAGAAGGACTGGGCAATCGTCACCCGATGCGCGATCGACTCGGACTGAATCGCGTGCGAAAACGTTCCCGGCTCCATCCCCATGGTGAACTCGCCCGCCGGCAGCCGGACCAGCGTCTGACCCAACTGGTCCACAAACCAGTCCCGCCCCTCAGCCGGCCGCTGGGCGGTGGGCAAGACCGGCAAGGTCCCCCCCAGCCGCCGCAATGCCAGTCCCGCCGCCCCATGGGTCGCTCCATCGGGGGCCTCCCGGTACTGCCGTTCGAGTTCCCCCCGCAACAGCCGCAACTCCTCCTCCGTCAGCCGCCCGATCGGAAACTCGGCCAACCCGCAACAGAGGGCCGAACGAACATCCGGCGACCTGGTCCGCGCCAGTGTCTCGGCCACCAGGGCGCCGCCGGGCCACCATTCGGCCAGCCCCTCGGTCAGAGCGGCCCGCGGCTTGGGATCGGTCCCCGGCTGCAACACTGCCGCCACAGGCTCTTCCTCGCCGAGATAACAAAGCGTCAGCCACAACCGCAGGTTCGGCCCGCGCGACGGCCGCTCTCCCCGCAACAGCCCCGCCACATCCACATCCGTTCGCTTCAGCCCCTCCCGCAACCGGCCCATGACGACCGGGCACTCGTCTGGCTTCAGCTCCTCCAGCCACCGCACCAGAAAGCCGAGCTGCTCTGCCGACGGTTCGCGCACCGCACAGGCCACTCGTGCCCGCTCGGCCAGATTTGACGAAAACTCGAACGCCTCATGCAGCCGCGAATCCCACGTCGGCCCTTCAACGGCCCGGGCGGCTTGTAGCGTCGCTGCCAGATCGGCCGGACGGGCCCGCAAGACCCCCTGCACAGCGGCGGCGCTCGCCCGCTGGCGCTCCGCCTCGGCTAGCCGCACCAGCCACGACATCACACCCCAACCGGCCAGCAGCAGCAGGCACAGCGACCCGACCGACAGACCCAGCCGGTGCCGTCGTCCCCATCGCGCCACCCGCTCGGGCCATTCCGGCGGCCGGGCGAGAATCGCTTCCCCCCGCACGAAGCGTCCCAGATCGTCGGCCAGCATCTGGGCACTGCCGAACCGCCGCTGGGGCTGCTTTTCGAGGCATTTGAGGCAGATCACCTCGATGTCCCGCGGGATCCCGGGGCGAATCGTCCGCGGCGGGACCGGTTCCCTCTCGCGCACCTCGACCAGCGTCTCGTACAGCGTCGGTCCGCGAAACGCCGGCCTCCACGTCAAAAGCTCGTACAGAATCGTCCCCAGGCTGTAGACGTCGACCAGCGGGGTCGCGTCCCGCGTCTCCCCCACCGCCTGCTCCGGAGCCATGTAGGCGGGGGTCCCGCGAATCGCCACCGTCGGCGTCGGCCCATCCCCCGCGTCGAGCTGCTTCGCCAGGCCGAAGTCCGAGATCTTCACCACCGCTTCCTCCTGCCACGGCGCGGCGTCGGTGGATGGCGATGGGTCGGTCCACGGTTCGGCGAACAGAATGTTCCCCGGCTTGAGATCGCGATGCACCACTCCCACCGAATGCGCCGCCGCCACCCCCCGCGCCA
>JBKCTR010000055.1:0-1732 GCA_046318755.1 Planctomycetaceae bacterium | reverse complement strand
GCGTCGGGGTGAGGGCGACACGGCCCCTTGGTTCTGTGGCCGGGCGCAGTTCTTGAAATCGGACGGGCAGCCCCCTCACCCCCCCTCCGGGCACCCTGTCCCCCGCGGGGGAGAGGGACACCATCAGAGCCAGCTCGCTACCACCACGCGGTTTCCCGCCAATGATGGCCGAGAGGGACCGAGCGGGGCGTTGGTTGACTGCCATCTTCGGCGACGTCGCAGCACATCCCCCCACGCCATCTCATCAATCGGCTTGACGCTCGGACAACAGGTAGATGGACTCCAACGGAGGCGTCGTGATGGTTTTGGCCTCTTTCAGAATGGCAACCACTTGCGGTGTGGCCGCGCAGAGTCGCGGCAGACGAACCCCTTTCCGCGACTTCGCCAGAATCCCGGCGACTGCGGGATCTTCGAGAACGGTCAATCCCAGAAACGACTCATTCGCACTGGCGGCCAGAACCTCCGCCGCAGCCGGTGTGATGGTTTGCAGTGCCGGCAACACCTGTCCCGAAGAATTCTGACTCATCCGTTGCGCCAACGCCACAGAATCGAGCACGCGGAGCCGCCGCAGGGTCAGAAAGCCGTCATATTGGATCAATGCTCCAACGGATTCCGCCGAAATGGCTTGCAAGTCGTCGCCGGTCCACGAGCTTTGGCGGCCGATTCTTCCGGCAAAAACCGACGAGTCGAGCACCCGCAGCCCAATCCGCAATGTTCCGGAGACTCGGGCCAGGGCCTCCGCCGTGGCGGGAGAGAGCTGGTCCGTCGCGGGACCGGACAGTTCGAGAGCTGGCCCGTGATACGCCGCCAATTCGGTCGCCGCCGGCGGCGACAGTTCCTCAAGTCCCGCGAATGATAACCGCCCCCGATACTTCGCAAGTTCAGCCGCCAATTCCGGGGTGAGGATGGGGCAGTCCCCCTGAACCGAGAAGTCGGTCGGGCTGCGTCCACCGAGGAACAATTGAGGGGCTTTGTCGAGTCCCCCCCAAGACGGAATCGGCGCACCACGGTTGAGAGCATTCACAAGACTCCGGGCGGCCTCGGGAGACAAATCGGCGAGGCCAGGCAGGGACAGGATACCTCCCCCCAGGTCCACCGGGTTGCTGGCCAACTCACGGAAGACCGAGGCTTGCTCGGGGGTGAGGCGGGTCAGCCCCAGCGTCAAATGACTGGTCTGCCGCACCAGGAGGCGCAGGATTTCCGGAGAAATATCCCGCACTTCGGGCAGCGAAATCGAGCTCCAGGGGACCGCCATCAGGCGTTGGGCGGTCTCGGCATTCAGTTCCCGCAGGTTCGCAAAGGACAATCCGCGGGCTGGAAATGGAAAACGCCCGGGCGGGCGGTCGAGCGCTGTCTCCTCCCGGCTGGCGGCACTCGCCAGGGCCTCCGCCGCTGCGGGGGAGAGTGTCGTGATGCCGCTGAAGTCGCCCGAACTGCGAAACACGATTTCGGCGAGTAACGGCGAACTGACGCTTCGCAGCCCCGGGAGACTGAGCTTCGGCTGACGCCCAAACGGTCCCCCGGGGACCGATGCCGCGGCCGTCCCCAGGATTTGGAGTTGTGCGTCCTCCAGTGACTCGAAGTCGCGCAGTCGGATTGCCAATGGCGATTGCACCAGCGTGGTGAGGGCCGCTGAGGAGATCGTCTTGCCTCCCAGCGTCAGCCGCCCGGCTCCGGGACTGTCGGCAAACACCGTCGCGACCTCTTCGGACATCACACCGAGGGGCAGCCA
>JBKCTR010000054.1:0-2653 GCA_046318755.1 Planctomycetaceae bacterium | reverse complement strand
TGTGTGCAGGTCCCGCAGTGTAACGACTGTCGAACGGGTGACAACCGTCCCCGATTGCGCCGTTGATCGGTTTTTGGCCAAACTCAGTCGGCCTCCGTCCCGTTCTGTTGCAGTCCCCCGAGCATCGAGAAAAATCTTTGCCACCCCACCCAATGCCAATCAGTGAAAATTCGGTCAGTAGTCGCCCACCACTTCATCCCCCGCGCGGCTTCCCAGCCCCTGCCACGTCGGCAGATGGACACTGTCGCTCACAAACTGCACCCGCCCATCACAGAACAGCGCGTGCACCCCTCCCACATGGCGGCTCCGCGCCGCCACATCCAGACTCAGCCGATCCCACCAATAAGCCGAGCGAATGCTGTGTGGCAGCCCCCCCCGGCAGTCGACGCGGGGGTCGTTTGGCGGCCGACGATGGTTGTACATCGAGTGCCCCGGCGCCCCATACAGCCACCGGCTGCCGCGCGTCTGCTGCAGCCGCAGCCCCGGCCCGGTGCACTGGGCGTTGTAGTCGGTCAACTCGGGTCCCTGGGTCACGTTGTCGTTCCCCCGCGTCAGCACAAATCCATTCGTTCGGGAAACACCGTCCCAGGTGTCTGGTCCCCCTTCCGCCTTCACCGTTTCACTGATGCACACAGTCTGGCTCGCCCCATCCCGCAAGTCGCGGAAGCCAATCGACGAATTCTCGAAAAACACCCCCGTCACAGCCACCCCACCCGGGTTCCGCGGCGACAGGGGAAGCGTCGTTCCCGTACACAACGGGTAGTTGTGAACCGCACTGTTGACCACCACACCATTCACCGTGTTGCTCTGCAGAATCTGCTTCGAATCGGAGGGGCACAGGAAGAACGGAATCGTCTGCCCCAGCGCTGTTCCATTCCGGGCGGGATCATCCGGATCGGCCTGAAAATTGATGTGCTGATACAGTGTCGAGGCTTCGAGGTATGGCAGCAGATGGGCATAGGCCGAGAAACACCGCCCGGCCCCATCCCAATCGCTCCGCATCCGTCCGGGGGGAAAGACCCGGTGCGCGTCGTGGTAATTGTTGAGCGCCAACCCCAACTGCTTGAGGTGATTCTTGCACTGGACCCGCCGCGCGGCCTCGCGCGCCTGCTGCACCGCCGGCAACAGTAGCGCCACCAGCACACCGATGATGGCAATCACCACCAGCAATTCAATCAGGGTGAAGCCCCGCCGACGGCGGCAACCCCCCGGTGCAGGGACAGACTCGGCAACACGGTCTGGCAACAACATCGGCAAAGACTCCCCAAGCCAACCTGAAGTGATCTGGACTTTCACCCTACGCACGGCTTGACGTTGATACAATCCGGGCGCAAGAATGACACGATCATGTCAGCGACGTTGAAGATCCAGAACCAGGTCCGGCTCCATCGGATGGCGCGGAACTGGTCGCAGCAGGAACTGGCCACACGGGCCGGCATCTCGCGGACCGAGGTCAGTGCCATCGAGACGGGGCGGTTGCTGCCGTCGATCGCCACGGCCCTGTCCTTGTCGCAGGCGTTTGAATGCCGGCTCGAAGACCTGTTCCAGCCTCACACCGACCCGGCCCGGGCCCCCGACTGGGCCTGGCCCCCCGCGGCGGACCGCTGCCGCTTCTGGCAGGCCGCGGTCGGTCCTCAGACCCTGCTCTATCCGGCCGAGACCGCCTTCCCCTGGGCCCCGCCCCACGACGGCGTCTCGGAGTTCGGCGTCCTCCAGTTCCGCAGTCAGGTCCCCCCCTCGCAGACCCTGGTGCTGGCCGGTTGCGACCCGGCGGCCGGACTGCTGGCCTCGGAATACGCCCGCACCACCGATCACCGCCTGCTGGCTCTCCCCCGCTCCAGCGGTGCGGCTCTGGAACTCTTCGCCGCGGGGAAGGTCCACCTCGCCGGCCTGCACCTGCACCATCCGGGCCAGGGAAATGCCGCCGTCGTCCGTCGGACTCTGGGGCCGGGGTTCGCCCTTGTGCACATCGCCCGCTGGCAGGAGGGGCTGGCAGTGGCCCCGCGGCTCAAACTCAACAGTGTCTCGGCAGTGCTCCACTCGCGGGTGCGCTGGATCGGACGCGAGCCAGGTTCGGGAGCCCGGCAATGCCTCGATGAACTGCGGCAGGGCCAGGGAAGCGTCTCGCGCCTGGCGCGCGATCATCGCTCAGTGGCCGAGGCGATCCGCTCGGGCTGGGCCGACGCCGGGGTCTGCGTTCGCCTCGCCAGTGAAGAAGCGGGCCTGCGGTTTCTCTCTGTCCGCGACGAAGCGTACGAGCTGGTCTGTTCGGTCGCCGAGCTGAGCAGCCCCCGCGTGGTCGCGCTGCTGAATGTGCTCCGGTCTCCGGGCTACCGCCAGCTTTTGGCCGAACTGCCCGGGTACGACACCACTCAAACCGGCGAGGTTCAGCATGTCGATTGAGATCCGCCCACTGCTCTGGCTGGGCTGCCTGGTGCTGGGCTGCTTGGGACTTGGCTGCGGCTGCGGCAACACGGACCTCCATCGTCCCGGCACAGGTCCTGGGGGAACCGCTTCCACGGCGACTGGGCCTGACGGATCGGAGCCACACGCAACGAACTCCAGCGCGGCCAACACGTCACCGTCGACGTCACCGAACGACTCTTCCGCAAACAGCCGGCGTCTTCGCGTGCGAGACGCCGCTGCTTCCGAC
>JBKCTR010000053.1:0-6376 GCA_046318755.1 Planctomycetaceae bacterium | reverse complement strand
CCGGGCGTATGCCGACCTCATCCTGCTGAAGAAGGATGGGGGCGTGGCCGAGGAAACGACCGTCGCCCTCGATGAATTCACGCACGTCGAATTGCTGGGCTGAACATCGAAGCGCGGAGGCGGCGCGGCTGGACCCCACTTGGGGGTCTTCCTTCTCGACTTCGGCTGGGACTGAAAGCCGCTTCGCTGCGAATCGAGACGGGTGATGCGTCCAGCGGGCTGATTCGTGGCCGAACCGGTCGCCGCTGCGATGGTGTTGGACGGTGATTTTTCTGGGGTGACCCAGACCGCACTGGTCATCGGCCCCACGGCTGTGAATTCTGCGCTCCAGTCCAGTTTAGCGACGGAGGGGTTATTTTTTGGTGCGCGACTGGTCAGTGTCCCGCTGGGAAAAGTCCTGGCGACGCCCAGTTCGAGAGGTGTCGCATCACCTCGCAAGTCATGGTTTTTCTCGCCTGATGACGGAATCTCCCCCCGACAGTTCAGCCGGCGGCCCTGACTTCTCCGGGCCGCGTGGTGTGGGGGCGGGTGACGGCGGATTTCAGGTCGCTGCATTGCCGGTTGATGCGCGGTTGGGCTGGATGGCCCTGGGGCTCTCGGCTTTATCAACGCTGGTGTACCTTGCGACCAGCCATGCGTTGTGGATCTGGCTCGAGCACCTGACCGGTTCGGTTCGCAAAGTGCTGGAGATGTTCCAGTGAACCTCATCTCGACACTGGGCTACCTCTGCGGTGTGGCGCAAGTGGGATTGGCCTGGCCCGACCGATGGTGCTCGGGTGGTCCGCACGAGACGGCTGCCTGGCGCTGGGCCATTCGGGCCACGGTGATGGCCGTGGCGTTCTACACACCGTTCTACCTGCTGGGGTTGCTTGAACTGGCGACGGACCGGGCGGTGGTCCACGTCCCGCTGGCCGCCGCGATTCTCTGCTTGGGGGTGGGAGGCCTGCTGGCCGTGCGGGCTGCCCGGGAGACGGCGCTGGCGCGGTGGCGTCGGGGGCTGCGCGGTCTGGGGTGGCCCCGGGGGGATGTCGGTGTGGCCCTGGGGGCCCTGGCGGCGTTGGCGCTCCTGCTGATGACCATGTTTCCCCTCGGTTACGAGTCGCTCTGTTATCACCTTCCCGTCGGGGTGCATTTCTTTCAGGACGGGACATTGCGCGTCTGGGATTCGGCCCAAATGCACACCCAGCCCGCGAACGCCAGTCTGTGGTATGGGTTTCTGTTGAATGCGTTTCCCGAGCGGGTGGTTTGTGCCGCCAGCCTGCTGTTTGTCATCCCCCTCGTCGCCGCCCTGTACGAGGTGTCGCGCGCGGTGGGGGCCGGGCATCGCGATGCGACGCTGGCAGTGCTGGCGGTCGTGTCGATGCCAATTGTGATGAGCAACGTTTCACTTCCCTTTGCCGAAGGGGGGGCGTTGGCGTTCCTGGCCGTCAGCCTCATGCTGGTCTGTCGACCTGGCCCCCTCTCGTGGCCCGCGCTGTTGCTGGCGGGGGTCGCGGCTGGGTTGGCGTATGGCTTCAAGCCGGTGGTGCTCTCGGCACTGCTGGTGCTGTCGGTGGCGGTGTGGCTGCGGGATTGGTTGTCGGGCGAGGGGATGTCGCGATGTACGGCCCGCACGGCGGTGTTTGGATGCCTGCTGCTGGCGGCCACCGGCGTGTGGTTGGTCCGGAATGCCATCGAGTTTGGCAATCCGGCCTATCCGCTGAAGTTGCCGCTATTGACCCGGCTGTTCCAATGGCCCCTGGCTCCCGACATGGACTACGCTTCCTACCCACCGCTCACCTCCCGCTGGACCAATGCCCGCTGGGAGTGGCTGATCTTTCCCTGGACCGAATGGGACCGGAATCCGGGAGTGGCGCAGGGCTATGGGAGTGGGGTGGGCTACACCCAGCGCATGGGTTTGGGGATGTTTTTTGCCGGGGTGGGGCTGCCGGTTTGCGCCACCGTATTCTTCGGGGTACTGACCGGACGTGTGTCGCGGCGTGACCTCGTCGTCGTGCATTTGGCGGGGTTCTTGTTGGTGCTGTTCATCTGGTGGAAATTCGCGGGGTTTGACCCCTACTACACCTCCCCGGGCATGCTTTTTCTGGCCCCGGTGACGGCGTGGATGTTGGCGCAGTCACGAGGGGCCGCCCAACCCCTGTTGCGCGGTCTGGTGGCCCTGACGGGGGGCTTCATGCTGTTTGTGTTCGGAGTTTCGATTCTGTTGTTTTTCGGTAGCCGCATTGTGCAGTCGCGGGAATTGAGCCGGGCCAGCTTCTACCGGTATCCCGCCAAACTCGACCAGTTGCCCCCCGGTTCGGTGGTGATCAACCTGTATGGCCGACCCGCAAGTTACCCGGCATTTGGCCGAGCGCTGACCAATCGGGTGATCAGTCTTGAAGCCGCCGTGCAGGCGGCTCTGGGGCCCGCGACCAACACCATGCATGTCCGCAACCAGCCCGATTCTCCCCCGATCCCACTCCCCGAGGGTTTGTTGAAACAGCGGGGGGTCACCCACGTTTTGGGGCGGTTGGACCGGCCGGTACTGATTCCCGAGGACTGGCAGGCTCTTCAGATCGATCGATGCGACAACCCGTCGGAGGAAGCCGACGATCCCCCCGCCATGGTGCTGTACGAACTCCATCAACCCCGGGAGTGATCGCTGGCCCGGGCGTGGCCAGTCTTCGGCATGATGCGCGGCCTGTATCAATCTGGACGAGCGGTCGAGCCCCCACGGGGAGTTGTGGAAGGGCTGGAATCTTCCTCTGGAAACCTGTCCGACCCCAGGATTTCACGGATGGTGTACTGTGGCTTGCGGTTGACATTTAGGTGCAAGCGCCCCAGGTACTCGCCAATCATTCCCAGCGAGAGCAACTGCAGGCCCCCCAGCACGAGAATGGCGATGATCAGCGAGGCGAAGCCGGGGACCGTGATGTCGGCCATCAGGTAGCGCAGCAGGTAGAACATCGCTCCCAAAATGCCGCAGCACGCCACGAAAAACCCCAGGGCCGAGACCAACTGCAGGGGGAGCAGCGAGAAATTGGTGAAGAGATTGAGCGACAGGCTGAGCAGTTTCCCCAACGAGTAGCCCGAGCGTCCCGTGGTGCGGGGTTGATGGTCGACCAGCACCTCCCCCACCCGCTGGGTGTTCCAGGCCAGCAGGCCATCGATGTAGGTGAAATTCAGGTCATACGTCAGAATGCTGCGTACGAGGGGGCGGCGCATGATGCGAAAGGCGGTGACCGTGCGGGTCGTGTTGAAGACCAGCCGGTAGAATGCATTCACCACCAGCGAGCCGAGGTTGCGCCACGACGCATGCTGTTTCCCCGCGTATTGGCCATAGACCAGGTCGAGCCCGGTCTGGCGGATGTACTGCAGCAGCTTGGGGATTTCTTCGGGGGGGTTCTGCAGATCGTCGTCCATCGTCACGACGTACTCTCCCCGGGCGTGGCGAAACCCGCACATCAGGGCATTGTGCTGCCCGAAGTTCCGCATCAGGTTGATCGCCAACACCTCGTGGGGGTGCGCCTGCTGCACCTGGTGCACCACGCTCCAGGTGTCGTCGGGACTGCCGTCGTTGACGAGGATGAATTCGGCGGTCACGGGGACCTGCCGCACCACGGCCAACAGACGTTCGACCAACGGGGCGATGGTCTCCCGCGAGCGGTACACGGGAATGACCACCGACAATTCAGGCTGTTCCAACGTCATGACAGTGACAGGCAACGCAGCCAAGCGGCTGGGGATACGACCCGGATTCCGACCGGTTGATGCCGCGGATCCTGGTGGGGCGGGGGGACTACGAAGAGGGCCGGGCGTACGGCCCTGGCGAGGCAGGAGACCACAGGTGGTACAGGGCCGAGACCTCGTGTTTCACGTGGCCCAGTTGCTCGTACAACCGGCAGGCTGCGAGGTTATCGAGTTGGGTGACGATGTGCGACTCGCCAGCCCCGGCCTGTTGCATCCACGCGAGGGCCTGGGTGACCAGCCGGGTCCCCACTCCGCGCCCCCGGCAGTCGGCCTGCACCGCCAGCAGCCCGATCTCTCCCACCCCCTGGCGCACCGCCACGGTGGCCATCCCCAGTGTTCGCCCCGCCGGGTCGCTGGCCACCAGCACCACGTCGGCCAACTCATGGTGGGTCGAACGCTCGATCCAAATTTCGTACAGCGCCCGGAACCTGGCCGGGTCCAGACGCTGGTCGCGGCGGAACCGGCTGTACTCTCCCGCGGCAATGGCCAGGGCGATCAACTCGGGGGTGGCCGGACCACGCGGAAACTCCTCCAAGGTGAAATCGCCAGAGTCTCGGGTCCCGGTCGGCGGGGACCAATCCCGCAGCGACCGCCGGTAGACCACCTTGTGGTCGGCCAGAAACCCGGACCAGGGGGCGAACCAGTCGGCGGTCACCGGAAGGGACGGATCGGCGGGCCAATAGACCAACTGCAGCCCCGCCTGTTGCGCCGCGGCCAGTGCGTGCCGGAGTTCCGCGCCGGCAAGGTGCGGGTCGAGCAGCCGGGCGATTCGCAGTCCGAAATGATGCGAGTCCCATTCAAGAAACCGAAATCCCTCGGGAACCGGTGGGTCAGCGGCGGGCATGGGGGGTGGCTTCCGCGAAGCAGGGGAGCCCGGCCACGGCGCGGCGGTGGCGAGCCGGGGAGAGGTCGGTGCCAAGCCAGGTGGCCATCACGAGGCGCGGCTCTGCAGGAAGCTGGTGATCTCGCGGACCACCTCGCGCTGTTCGTCTTCCAGAATCTCGTAGAACAACGGCAACCGCAGCAGGCGGCTGCTGAACGCGTTGGTCACCGGCAACTCATCTCCCCGGTATCCATACCGTTGGCCCATGGGAGACGAATGCAGGGGGACATAGTGAAACACCGCCAGAATGCCCTGCGACTTGAGGTGGGCCATCAGGGCGTCGCGGGTGGCCGCGTCGTTCAGCACGATCCAGAACAGGTGCGAGTTGCTGGTGCAGTGGCCGGGGATCTGCGCCCGGCGGAGCAGTCCCGCCGCCTCGAGCGGGGCCAGTTCGCGTTCATAGAATTCGTACGCCTGACGTCGTTTGACGCTAATCGCCTCCATCAATTCCAACTGCCCGTACAGAAAGGCCGAGCAGATTTCACTGGGGACATACGACGAGCCGATGTCGACCCACGTGTACTTGTCGACCTGGCCCCGCAAGAACTGGCGGCGATTGGCCCCCTTGTCGCGGATGATCTCGGCCCGTTCGATGAATTCGGGGGCATTGATGCACAAAGCCCCCCCTTCGCCACAGATGAAGTTCTTGGTTTCGTGGAAGCTGTAGGCCCCGAGGTGGCCGATCGAGCCCAGGGGCCGCCCGCGGTAGAACGCATTCACTCCCTGGGCGGCGTCTTCGATCACCAGCAGTTTGTGTGCCCGGGCGAGGTCCATGATCGGGTCCATCTCGCAGCCAACCCCGGCGTAATGGACCGGCACAATCGCCTTGGTGCGGGGGGTGATGGCCCGTTCGATAAGGGTCTCGTCGAGATTGAGAGTGTCGGGACGGACGTCGACGAAAACCGGCTGCGCCCCCAGCCGCACGACGGCGTTGGCGGTCGACACGAAGGTAAAGGAGGGGAGGATGACCTCATCTCCCGGTTGGAGATCGCAGAGCATGGCCGCCATCTCGAGGGCGGCGGTGCAGGAGGGGGTCAGCAGGACTTTGGGAATGCCGAATTGCCGTTCGAGCAGTGCGGCACACTGCTGGGTGAACGGTCCATCGCCGGAGATATTCCCATTGGCCACCGCCTTGGCGATGTAAAAGAGTTCCTTCCCGGCGATGAACGGTTTGTTGAACGGGATCCGCATCGACATTCGGAGAACAGGCTGTGTGGGGTGGGGTGTGGGCAGTGGGGAATTGGTCGTTTCCGCAGGATTGGACAAGATTCTCCTCGACCGCCGTGGGGCTGGCAATGCCGGGGGCTGTGCTGGGGAGCGAAGAACCGGATCTCGGTGGCGGACTGCGGGCAGTGGTTTGAGGGCTTGCCAGAATAATTCATCGAATTGCTCATCCTATCGAGAAAATGATCGTTGAACTGATTCCGCCGTGAGTTCGTACAAATCGCACCTGCATCGACCTCGCCCACTCAAAGACTTCCCCGGAGGGGATACTTCCCTCAGCCTGGGGTTGTCGCGCAGGCGACTACCCCAGGTCGCCATCCCCACCACGATCTCTATCCTGTCAGGATTGCTTTCGACACCCGGTCTGATGCGTGCGGATCGATCCTTGAGCGAACCCATGGTGAAAGGAACCACTTTCAGGGTTCAGGGCGTGTTGGAGATCGCGTACCCCGGGTAGCCGCTGAGGCGGCAACCCGGGGCTGAGAGAAGTAACCTCTGCGAGGTAGGCGGTGGGTTGGCGAAAGATTTGTGGCGAAGGCC
>JBKCTR010000052.1:0-10868 GCA_046318755.1 Planctomycetaceae bacterium | reverse complement strand
GAGTGGCGGGGAGAGGTCTGGGTCGTCTCGGGCGACTACAAGCTCTCTCCCGATCCCACCTGTCGGCCATTCGAACCGGTGAAATGCCACACGTTCATCACCGAGTGCACGTTCGGTCTGCCCATCTACCGCTGGGCTCCGCAGTCGCGGTTGGCCGACGAGCTCAACGCCTGGTGGCGTGGCACTCGGGACGAAGGGCGGCACACCGTGGTGTTTGCGTATGCCCTGGGGAAATCACAACGACTCCTCGCCGCCGCCGACCCAACGATTGGCCCGATTGTCTGTCATGGAGCGGTCGAGCGGGTGAATGCCGAGTACCGCGCAGGAGGGATCGCACTCCCCCCGACCAGACGGGTCACCGAGTTCACCCGTGACGAACTGGCCCAGGGGGGCGTTTTGGTGATCGCCCCTCCCTCGGCCATGGGGACCCCCTGGCTGCGTCGATTTCAGCCTTGTGAAACAGCGTTCGCTTCGGGGTGGATGCTGGTGCGGGGGACGCGCCGCCGGCGGGGAGTCGATCGGGGATTGGTGTTGTCGGATCATGCCGATTGGCCGGGGCTGCTGACGGCGATCGAGGCCACCGGCTGTCAGCGGGTGCTGGCGACGCACGGGCACACCGCCGCGCTGGTGCGGCATCTGCGCAACAACGGGTTCGAGGCCGACAGCCTGCACACCGAGTTTGTCGGTGAAGGGGACGACGGCGAGCAGGAGACCCCGGAGACCCCGGAAATCGCGTTGGAATCCCCAGTCGCCGATTCGGCTGGAGAGTCGCAATGAAGCTCTTTGCCGATTTGTACGCACAACTCGATGGCACCACCAAGACGGCCCGCAAGGTGGCGGCCCTGGTCGACTTTTTTCGCGGTTGTGATCCGGCCAGCGGAGCCTGGGGAGTGTGGTTTCTGTCGGGCCGACGGCTGAAGCGGCTGGTTCCCGTGCGGTTCCTGCAGGAGTGTTGTTGTCGCATCGCCCCGGTCGAAGATTGGCTGTTCACCGAGTGTTACGCCTCTGTGGGTGATTTAGCCGAGACGATGGCGCTCTTGCTACCCGATGGCCCTCGCGGTTCCACTGGAACGCTCGCGGAATGGGTCACCACCCGGATTGAGCCCCTGGCTCGCCAGTCTCCTGCCGAGCGCGAGGCGACCATCTCGGCCGCCTGGGCCGACCTCGACTCGCGTGAGCGGTTTGTCTTCAACAAGCTGGTGACCGGAGGACTGCGGGTGGGAGTCTCGCAGGGATTGGTGATGCGGGCCCTGGCCGAGGTGGCGGGCGTCCCCACCAATACCATCGCGCAGCGCCTGATGGGCCACTGGGAACCGACAGCGTCGTTCTTTGAACGCCTGCTCTCGGCCGACACGGTCGATGACGATCCGGGCCGTCCCTATCCCTTCTGCCTGGCCCACGCGTTGTCTGAGCCGGTCGACACACTGGGACCGATTGACGAGTGGATCATCGAGTCGAAGTGGGATGGCATTCGGGCCCAACTGATCCGCCGCGATGGTCCGCCGGTTTTGTGGTCGCGTGGCGAGGAACCGATTCTCGAACGGTTCCCGGAACTGCAGGCGACCGCTCACGCACTGCCGTTGGGAACGGTTCTGGATGGTGAAGTTCTGGGTTGGAGCGAGGCGGGAGTGATGCCCTTCGCCGCGTTGCAAAAGCGGATTAACCGAAAAACTGTCGGCAAGAAGCTGCTCTCCGAGGTCCCTGTTCGATACATCGTCTTCGATCTGCTGGAGTGGCAGGGGACCGATCTTCGAAGTCGACCACTGCGCGAGCGGCGCCGACTGTTGGAGGAAGCGTTCTTCCCGGCCAGCCACTGGCCCGGATTGCAGTTGGCCGAACAGCTGCGCCCCGCCAACTGGTCCGAGTGCGCCAGCCTGCAGGCCGATTGCCGCACGCGCGGTGTAGAAGGGCTGATGCTCAAGCGGGCCGCAGGGGAGTACGGCGTGGGGCGCCCGACCGGATTGTGGTGGAAGTGGAAGGTGCAGCCCATGACCTGCGATGCCGTGCTGATTTATGCCCAAAAAGGGCACGGCCGCCGGGCCAGCCTGTTCACCGATTACACCTTCGCGGTCTGGAATGAAGGACATCTGGTTCCCTTCGCCAAGGCCTATTCGGGCCTGTCGGATGCGGAGATCCGCGAGGTTGACCGGTTCATTCGCGACCATACCCAAGAGACCTTCGGCCCGGTCCGCTCGGTCACTCCCGAACTGGTGTTTGAACTGGCGTTTGAAGGGATCCAGCCCTCCCCTCGCCACAAGTCGGGGATTGCCGTGCGATTTCCCCGCATGCTGCGGTGGCGGCGCGACAAGCGGGCCGACCAGGCCGATTCTCTGCAGACGCTGCGACAACTGTTGGCGGGAGTGTCGCGATGATCCGGGCCACACGGAAGGGACGGGCCAAACCGCCGGCCGAGACAGGCCCGTTGGGGCCGGAGGGGGCGTGGCAGCGGGTCCACGAGCTGTTCACCCAGCGGGGCTGGCAACCGTTCGACTTCCAGCAGCAGGCGTGGCGCAGCTATCTGGCGGGGGAGAGCGGGTTGATCCACGCCGGAACCGGCATGGGCAAGACCTGGGGGGCGTGGTTGGGGCCCGTGCTGGAAGCTTTGGCCGAGCGTCCGCGGGAACCAGACGGGGAGGCGGTCGTCGAGCGGGTTCGGCGGCAAAGTCGCATGGCGGTCCCCGGGTTGCGGGTGCTGTGGATCACCCCATTGCGGGCTCTGGCGGCTGACACCCTGCAGGCCCTGCAGGAACCGCTCGATCGCCTGGGGCTCCCCTGGCTGGTCGAGTCGCGCACTTCCGATACCTCGGCGAGTGTCCGCCAGAAACAGCGCGAAAGGCTGCCAACGGTACTGGTCACCACCCCCGAGAGCCTCACCCTGTTGCTCACCCGTCCCGACGCCGGGGCGCTGGTGGAAGATCTGCGCTGCGTCGTTGTTGATGAGTGGCATGAACTGTTGGGCTCGAAGCGGGGTGTGCAGACCGAACTGGCGCTCACGCGGCTGCGACGGTTCGTTCCCCTCCTTCGGGTCTGGGGACTTTCCGCCACGCTGGGAAATCTTCCCCTGGCGCTGCAGACGCTGCTGGGGGCCCCACCCGAAGGGGCCGAGTCATCGGGGGCGAACGATCGGTCGGTTCCCGCCGTTCCCCGGGGGCGGATCATCGCGGGGCTGTCGCGGCGGTCGGTCACCATCGACAGCATCCTGCCCGAGAATGTCGAACGGTTTCCCTGGGCGGGTCACCTGGGCTTGAAACTGCTCCCCGAGGTGGTGGCCGAGGTCGACCGCGCCCAGACGTCACTGATCTTCACCAACACCCGGTCGCAGACCGAGCAGTGGTACCAGGCGCTGTTGACCGCCCGGCCCGACTGGGCGGGTTGGATCGCCCTGCATCATGGCTCGCTCGAGCGGGAGACCCGCACTTGGGTCGAGCAGGGGCTGCGGAGCGGTCAACTCAAGTGCGTGGTCTGCACGTCGACTCTCGACCTGGGAGTCGATTTCGCTCCGGTGGAGAGGGTGTTCCAGGTGGGAAGTCCCAAGGGAATCGCCCGGCTGTTGCAGCGGGCCGGACGCAGCGGTCACGCGCCGGGGCGCCCGAGTCGAATCACGTGCGTTCCCACGCACGCCTGGGAACTGGTCGAGGCGGCCGCGGCCCGTGAGGCCAGTGTCCAGAACGAGCTGGAATGCCGGGGGGAGGTGGCAGCCCCGCTCGACGTGCTGACCCAGCATGTGGTCAGCATGGCCCTGGCGGGCGGGTTCGAGGCCGACGCGCTGTTTGCCGAGATCCGCGGCACCTACAGCTACCGTCACCTCGACCGGGCCGACTTCGATTGGGTCCTCGACTTTGTGACCACAGGTGGAGAGTCGCTGCGGGCGTACCCCGACTATCACCGTGTCCAACGCACCGCCGAAGGACGCTACGAACTGACCGACCCACGTCTCGCCCGTCAACATCGCGTCTCGGTCGGCACGATTGTCGGCGAGTCGGCACTCACCGTGCAGTTCGTCCGCGGAGCCCGGTTGGGGACGGTCGAAGAATCGTTCATCGCCCGGCTCAAGCCTGGGGACGAATTCATCTTCGCCGGCCGGCGGGTCGAGCTGGTGCGTGTGCAGGACAACCGGGCGTGGGTCCGGAAGTCAGCCAAGTCGGGCAGTGTGGGGGTCCCCCGTTGGATGGGGGGCCGCCTGCCCCTGTCCACCGAACTCTCGGCCGCCGTTCTGCGGCAACTGGCCCGGGCCGCCCGCGGACAGTTCGACAGCCCCGAATTGCGTCGGGCCCGCCCGTTGATCGAGTTGCAGTGCCGCTGGTCGCACCTGCCCCAACCGGGTGAGTTCCTGATTGAACGGATTCATTCCCGAGAAGGCTGGCATCTGTTTTGTTACCCATTCGCTGGCCGACTGGTGCACGAGGGTTTGGCGGCGCTCTTCGCCTGCCGCCTGTCGCGGCAGCAACCCCTGTCGTGCAGCATGGCGGTGAACGACTACGGGTTTGAACTGCTGTTGAGTGCCGAGCCCCATTGGGTCCCCGGGCTGATTGATCACCTGTTGGCGGAAGAGCGTGTGACGGGCGACATTCTGCAGTGCCTGAACAGCACCGAGATGGGAAAGCGGCAATTCCGCGAGGTGGCTCAGATCTCGGGGTTGGTCTTCACGGGGTATCCGCAAGACCGCAAATCGGCCCGCCAGGTCCAGGCGTCGACCGGGCTGTTGTACGACGTCTTCACGAATTATGACCCGGGGAACCGCCTGCTGCTGCAGGCCCGCGAAGAGGTGCTCGAACGCCAGCTCGAGAAATCGCGGTTGTTGGCCACGCTGGAACGGCTGCGTACCTGCCGCGTGGTGCTCCGCGATCTTCCCAGGTTTTCGCCGCTCTGCTTCCCGTTGCTGGTCGATCGTCTGCGCGAACGGCTGACCAGTGAAAAGCTGGGAGAACGGATCCGACGCATGCAGTCGCAACTGGAACGATCAGCCGGTGACCGCGACGAGACCTCGCGATGAGACCGAGCGGTTATCCGTTGACCCTGGCCGGGGTCCCCCTGCAACTGTTGCCGAAACGGGCCGTCTGGTGGCCTGCCGAACAGACGCTGTTCGTCGCCGATCTGCACTGGGGGAAGGAAGCGACGTTTCGCCAACGGGGGGGAATGCCCATTCCCGACATCACCCGGCACGAACTCGACCGGCTGGACCAGTTGCTGCTGCAGACCGATTGCCGGCGGTTGGTGATGCTGGGCGATCTGGTGCATTCGTCGGCGGGCAGGTCACCCGTGGTCAGTTCCCAGGTGGAGCAGTGGCGCCAGTCCATCTCCCTCAGGCAACCGGGGCTGGAACTGCTGTTGATCGAGGGGAACCATGACCAGCGGTCGGGGGCTCTGCCCGAGGCGTGGGGTCTCACCCGACTGGCGGCACCGTTCCAGATCGGTCCGTGGACCTGTGCCCATTATCCCGAGGAGGCAGGGCCGGGACCCGGGTTGGCGGGGCATTTGCATCCCCGGATCGATTTGCGCCGGGGCCCGGACCGGTTGCGGCTGCCATGCTTCTGGTTGCGGGGCCAGCAACTGACACTGCCCGCCTTCGCCGCGTTTTCCAGCCATACGGCGATTTCCCGGGAGCCGGGGGACCGGGTTTTCGCCATTGCCGACGACGAGGTGATCGAGTTGGAAGCCGACTTGGCAGACCTGTCCCGAACGGGGCGTGGACGCGCTCGGCGTTGATCGACCGCGGGAGGTGAGCTGGGCCAGGGAGAGGTCCTCGATTGGGGGGGCGGACTCCCACGGAAAGCCCCAACCCAGCGGAAATCTGATTCCCAATTTCAGCCGCCGGGGATAAGATTCGTTCCATGAGCACGTCCTCCCCTTTGAACCAGCACTCCCTGCGGGCCGGCATGATTGGCCTGGGGATGATTTTCGAAGAGACCTACCGTCCGTTTTTCGAGCAGTTGCATCGTCAGCCGCTGGTCGACCGGTCGTTTGGCTGGGTCGACGTCTCCCGGGCGGCCGCGGCTTCCAAGACGGGCAGCCGGGCGGCACGGTATCAGCAGTCTCTCGCCGGCAAAGTAGCGCCGTTCGCGAGCTTCGCCGGGGACGACGCGGTCGGTCAACTGTTGCAATCGGGGGTCGATTTCGCCTGTGTCGCCACTCCCGATGACCGTCATTTCGAGGCGGCTCGCCAGATTCTCGAGGCCGGGGTGCACCTGCTGATCGAGAAGCCCTCGGTCCTCACCCTGCAGCAACTCGATGAGCTGGTGGCCCTGGCCGAGCGCCGGCGGGTGCTGGCCAAAGTGGTCTACCACAAGCTGCTCGATCCCGACCACAAGCGGTTGCGGACCTTCTGCCACGATGGCCGGCTGCGGCATGTGAACCACGGTTACTGCTCGCTGTTGGAGCCCAAGTCGATCGCCAGCGGACAATTCGCCGAGTGGATCACGGGACGCAACCCGGGCACGTATGTTGCCGTACATTACATCAAACTGATCGACTTCACATTTGGGGGCCGGCTGAAGACCATCACTGCGACCGGTCAGCGGGGACTTGTCGGACCGGCCGATGGCCCCACCTGGGACAGTTGCCAGATGCGGATGATCTACGAATACGACTCGGGTCGCGAGGCGGCCTTCGACATCCATACCTCCTGGGTCACCCCCGACAATTTCCCAGGCTATGTCGAGCAGGAGGTGCAGTTCCGGTTCGACAACGGTGTGTGGAATGGTCACTCGCGCAAGCGGGGGGTCGAATGCACCATCGAAGGCGAGACACCCCACAGCACGAAGATCACCCTCAACAACCACTACAGTGCGCCGTTCCTCGAACCGTGGGGCGATCGTTCCCAGCGTGGGTATGGTGTCGAGGTGATCGAGCGGTTTGCCCGGGAGGTGGCCGGGGTGGAATGGGGCGGGGTTCCCGCGGCTCGCGACGAGCGGCTGAGTCTGGCCCGGTCACTGGCGTACAATGACCTGGGGGCAGACCGGCAGACCGTGGCGGCCGTGCAGGGGCTCGAGGCCATTCTGGCCCACCAGGCGGCCGGGCGGCCCGATGCCGTCGTACGAGTCAACGATGCCCGGGGAGGTCTTGTGTTGTACCATCCCGGCTCTGCCGAGGCTGAGGTGTTGTACGGACCTCGGGTTTGAACGGATCGAAAGAGAATCTCACCAGCATGTCTGCTCCTTCCAGCCTGGATGAGGTGGTGGTGTCGACCAGTCGGCCGAAGCCCGCCCACGACACCCGCACCAAGAAACAGCCCCCGTACGCCGTGATTGTCGAGAACGACGACCACCACACCTTTCTCTACGTGATCGAGGCGCTGATGAAAGTCTGTGGCCACGCCCCCGAGAAGGGGTTTCTGCTGGCACAGCAGATTCATACCCAGGGTAAGGCGGTGGTCTGGAGTGGAACGCTGGAACTGGCCGAGTTGAAGCGAGATCAGCTCCGCGGGTTTGGTCCCGACCAATACGCCCCCAAACCGGTCACGTTCCCCTTGGGTGTGATGGTCGAGCCGTTGCCCTGAGTGAGACCGGGTGCGAACGGGCCAACGCGCGATCGCTGAAGTGGCACCGGGGCACCATCCCGCAGGGCAACCGGTGTGCTATCAATCCCCCGTGGTCTCTCAGCGTCGCAATTTGACGCACCCCACCAACGCGGCCGCCGCCATCAGCAGCGAGAGTGTTCCCGGCTCGGGAACAATGGAAAGCGTGCCGTTGACCAATTGGATCTGGGAATCTGGGTATAGGTCGACATCATTGGCAAAACTGATCAGCGTCGAATCGAAGTTGATCTGGGTGATCTGCTGGTCGGTGGGTGCGTCAAACCACAGTACCCCCAGACCAACTGTCTCGCCCGCCAACAGCGTGATCGAGCCGCCGGGAATGGCGTAGAGATCCGCGAACATCACCGGCGTGTCAAGGGGGGGGGTGAACAGGCTGGGGCCAAACATCGAGTTCCCCTGGAAAATGTAACTCGCCAGGGACGTGTCATACGTGAGATCCGTCAGAGACAGAGCGGGATTGGAAATCGAGAATCCAATCGTGAACGCGCTGATCAGGACGTCATCGGGGCCGGAATTCCTGAGCGTGAATTCGAAGGGGTTGTGGGTGGTGCCGGAATAGGCCGAGGTTGTCTCGGCCGTCACGATCAAATCCGCCTTGGCTGTGGTCCCCAGTCCCAGACAGGCCCAGACCACGGAGGACAAGAGGAGGCCGACCACCGGGCCACGCACCGCGGATTTCCAAAACGGATTCCCGACCGTGAAGCAATGAAACATGCTGACAACTCCAGTTGTGAAAACTCAGACAATCATGACGCCAGACGAAGAGCACATCGCGGGGGCCGGCGCGACAGTCGCGACCGGCCACCGGTGTGCGTTGGCTGATGACCTGTGGAATCGACTACAGCCGTCGGCCCAGCCGTTTGCGCACGAGATCCACATCGGCGGCATTGACAACCCCATCGCCATTGATGTCGGCAAACAGGTTGTAGGGCAGGGTGGTCCGGTTGTTGACTCCCGAGAGATCGGCCGCGTTGACGACGCCATCCCCGGTGAAATCACCCCACAGGATCTTCAGGGTCCGTGAAAAGTTTGATCCGCCCGACAGGCTGTTGCCGGCGGTATCGGCGATGAGGTTGGCCCCCGCCGCCTGCAGCACGGTACTCAACGTTCCCTGCGTAACCGTGTTGAGAGTCCAGGTCAGCAGGGAAGTTCCCACACCAGTGAGTGACGTGGGAGTGACTCCCTGCAGACTGCCGAGGCTGGCGGTGCCGATCGGTTCGTCGAACAGCACCTGGATTCCGGTGATCTGCCACGGAAGGATGGTCCGGGTCGAGCCCAGCACGTTGAAGGATCTTCCGTTGCCGTACAGCACCCGGTATTCCAGCACCGTCGGGGCGGTCTTGTCGATGGTATAGAGCTGCCCGTCGAAGCTGGGAATGGTGCTCTCGACCCTGACCGACCAATCGAGCAAAGTTCCCGCGTCGGGCGAAACAGTGTCGCTCGCGACGAGGGTCCACGTCCCGTTGGGGGCGATGCCGTTGAACGTCGAGAGAGCCGCCTCGGGCCGGAACCGACCCGTGAAGGGGGCCGCTCCGGCGGAAATGGCGGTCGCCGCCTGATCATCGAAAGTGGTGTTGGTGAAGTTGTCGCCCGAACTGCCGCGGTTGGTCGCCAAGGCCACCGAAACGCCATTGGGACCCCGCAGTGCGAGGCGCACGTCTCCCACCCAGATGTGGGAGACGTTGACAGTCACCTCGACATCGGAGACGGTTCCCACAGCCGCCGACAGCGTCAACCCAGCCTCAAGATTGACCCCCGTGTTGTCGGGAATCAGCAGATTCAGAGGACCCGACGAGACCGACTGAACTATGGCGAGGGGCAGGGGGTTCAGGGCCAGGTCGCGGAGGTTCGCTGTACTCGTGAGGTTGAGCCCCAGCGTGCCATCGCCCGTTCCCGTCGCCGCGCTCACGGTGTAGCTGGCTCCCGAACCGCTGAGTGAGGTAAGGGACGCCCCGGTCGGTCCCACAGCCGCCAGGGAGAAATTGCCCAGGGCCAGCCCGGTGATCGACTCACTGAAGGTCACCGTCCAATCGACGCTGGCAGCATTGGCCGGATTGGCCGAGGCTCGCACGATCGAGACGATCTGGGGCGACGTCGTATCGGCGAAGTTGCCGAAAATCGGGGCGAAGCTGGTGCTCCCGGAGACCAGGGTCTGAGATCCGGCACCACCCGGAGGAGTGGTCAATCGCCAGCCGCGCTGCTGCACCTGCCGGATGGCGGTCGTGCCGGGGGAGACATTGTCAAACCGCACCAGACCATTGGCGCCGGAAACACGCTGGGGATCTTCTTCGAGCACGAAGTCGAGTTTCCAGTTCAGTAGGGTGCCGGTGTCGGTGCTCACCCGGTCGCTGACATTCAGGGTCCAGGTTCCATTGGCCAATTGTCCGCTGAAGTTAGACAGCGGAGTTTCGGGGCGGAAGCGTCCGGTGAAGGGAGCCGTACCGGCCGAGATCACGCTCGCAGCCTGATCGTCGAAGACGGTGTTGGTCAGATTGTCACCACTGCTGCCACGCCGACTGATCAGGGTGATCACGGTCCCCGAGGGAGAGGTGAGAGTGGCCACCACATCGCCAATCCAGGTATGGGTGACATTCAGCGTCACATCGAGATCGGCGATTCCTCCAATGGCTCCACTCACCACCAGATTGGAGTTGACGCCTGTCACATTGTTGTCGGGAATCGGGAGATTGAGTGTCCCCGAGGGGTAAGAGAGGCTCCGCGAATCAATTTGACCATTCGCGTTGGCGTCGATGTAAACCGTCTGACCAGCCAATCCGGGCTCGCCGGGACCGGCGATTCCATCTCCATTCAGATCGTTGAAGACCCGGGAGTAGACGGAATTCTGCCGCGCCAGTGGCAGGTCGGCCCCAGTGATGGTGGTGGGGGTCGCCGGCACATCCAGTGTACGTGTGGTCAACACGTTCCATCCACTCGCGACGACCACTCCCACGACAGTGGGGCCTCCCGGCAGGGAGACGAATGAGTAGCCCCCGCCATTGTCGGAGGTAAGGGACTGTTCGGTAGCCGCCGAGGTGGTCTGCAGCTGCAGGCTCCAATCATTCAGCGTCCCCGTCGTCCCCAGGGCCACGTCGGCGATGCTCAGCGTCCAGGTGCCATTCGGATCGATCCCGTGGAAATTCGAAAGCGGCACCTCCGGCCGAAAGCGGCCGGTGAACGGGGCTGTCCCGGCACCGATCGCCGTCGTCGCCTGGTCGTCGAGAATGGTCCCGGTGAAGTGATCGCCAGTCCCTCCCCGGCGTTCGATCAGGGTGATCGTGAAGTTATTCGGGCCTTGCAACTGGACCCGCAGATCACCCACATTGGTATGGGTGAC
>JBKCTR010000051.1:0-3508 GCA_046318755.1 Planctomycetaceae bacterium | reverse complement strand
GTATAAGGAACGGGTGTTTTGGTGAAATTTTTGGAGGTGGCACCCCGTGGAGACAAACTTCCAGTTTGTCGAGCACCTGAGTGTGAGTGCCGCGTGCCGCCTAAACCCAACGCGGCCCAGCGTCCTCCGTAGAACGAGTTTGAAAACTTGTTCCACAAATGTGAGATCGCGTGCACCACACGATCGACGAGTCCCAGCGTCTCCCATTTTCGCTCGGCTCAGCGTGGCGACTTCGATCGCCGTGCGCACCGCCGCCCACGTCAAACGACAGCAGGCTGAAAGCCTACTCCACGACGCCGTGGCGACGAACTTCCAGTTTGTCGAGTATCTGAGTGTGATCCCGCGTGCACGACACAATCGACGACGCCCAGCGTCCCTCATTCCCGCTCGGCTCCACGCGGCGACTTCGATCGCCGTGCGCCCCGTCGACCACGTCCAACGACAGCAGGCTAAAAGCCTACTCCACGACGCCGTGGCGACAAACTTCCAGTTTGTCGAGCACCCACGTGTGATCACGCGTGCCTCCCAAAAGAGCCGCAGCCCAGCGTCCTCCATTCCCGCTCGGCTCAACGCGGCGACTTCGATCGCCGTGCGCCCCGTCGGCCACATCAAACGACAGCAGGCTGAAAGCCTACTCCACGCCGTGGCGACTTCCGTCGCCGTGCGCACCGTCTGGCCCGCAGGCATTTCGGCGAGCTCACTCCAGGGCCGACCCGGGTGTTGCTTGCTGGATGGGGGGAGGGTGCGCTGTGCGGGAGCTGGGGCTGTGCCATCCCCCGGGGGCTGGTGCCACGCGTTCTCCCTCCCCCCTCGGTCGAGACCATCACTTCCAATCGTCCTTCCCCTTGGGGGGAGGATCCTTGCCTGGAGCCTGGGGTTTGTTGATTTCCTTCCCCAGCCAGACCGAGCCGTTACTGGGGTGGTAGCCAATGACATCGACACCCGTATTGGTGTCGAATTCACCCGATTGAAACTGCCAGCCGGCCGCCGGGGTCACGGTGGCCCGCGGGTCGAGGACCAGCGGACTGGGCGACGTGTTGGGGTAGTAGTACTGGAAGAGCTTGCCCGTGGCGGTCTGGTAGGCGGTCAGCACGCCCAGTCCGGTGGCGGCGACGTCCACCGCCATCAGACGCCAATCTCCCGCTGTTGGCAGAGTTGTCCAGAGTTCGAACTGAAAACCTGTTCCCAGATTCTTTCCCCGCCAGATGGTTCCATTGGAGGGATGGTAACCGACCAGCTCCGACAGCGCGCCGTCGCGGAAGTTCGCCGCTGCGAAATTCCAGCCAGCGGCGGGTGACACCGTCGCCCACTTGGTGAAGGTAAATCCGGTCGCGTTGGCATACTTGCCGACCCAGATCTCACCGGTGGCCGAGTGGTAACCGCACAGACTGTCGAAGGCGCTCGACTGGAACTTGCCCGAGCAGAACTGCCAATCGGTGGTGGGGGTCATCTTGCCCGCCGGTCGGGGATTGCTGAAGGCGGTCGGAAGAGTCTCCAGCAGCGTGAGGGCACCGCTTGTGGGATCATAGTACACAAGATCCGACAGCACGCTTCCCACGAAGTTCCCCGCAGTGAACCTTCCACGCAGGAAGTCGAGTTTGGTGTTGCGTGCGCTGAACTGCATTTGCGTCGCCGAGACCATCTCGCCGACCCGCAACTGGCCGCTCTGGTTGTGAACCGCCAGGATGCCGGCCTTGCCGGGCTGCAGAAATCTCCCCGAGCGGATGGACCAGCCCGTGGAGGGGTTCAGGTTCGTCAGGTGTTGAAAATCGAAAACCATTGGCATGACTCGCATCTCCCAAAACAACACACCGCCAACTCCCCCCGACCGCCAGGCAGGAATTGGATGGCCCACTGGCCAGCCTGGTCACAAACGGAAACCAGACCTCATCGCCGGGGGAAGCCGCTGCGGACGCCCGGCGATGCCTCACGCAAAGCAAGAGACTCCAACAGACAACGTCACCCTCCAGTGGGGCCTCGCTGTTTCCGGATGTCGATCCGGCCGAGCGACATCAGTCACCAGCAGGCGGGACCGAGTCGGGGTGGAACAATGGCCGGCCTGTCCCTGAGCATTCGACCCGGACTGCATTGCCAGCCTGGTCACCCGAGCCGACGGTTTTCCGAAGCCCAGGACCGAAGGGACGAGCCCCCCCAGACGGTCGCCGGACGGAAAGGGCGCTTTTCAACAGGGTGAGACAACACAGCACGCGGCTCATAGGCGGACACCAGTGGGAGCAGTCGCATGGGTCCTGGAGATGACCGGAATCCGCCCGAATGAGCCGCAGGGGAGCCCGCAACGAATGCGGCACATCTGCCTCCTTCAGACGACTCGCAAAAGACGTGCTGATAATGACAAGGTTTTGTTCTGTTTTTTCGTCGGCCCACATAACGGGGCGCCTCGCATCGGCCCGCGCGATCCACACGCCCTCGAGCGTCGCATGCAAAGGGCTGTCGAGCAAACACTGTCAGGGGGCTCGCCACAATCATTCATCGAATTGCTCATCCTATGACGGCAATGATCGTTCCAGTGATTCCGCCGCGAAGTCGTACCTGCATCCACCTCGCCCACACAGATACTTCCCTAAGTCGACAGTTGGTGCGCAGGACCTACGCCTGGTGGGTGACGCCGACGATGACCTCGATCCTGTCAGGATTGCTTTTGAGGACCGTGGGTCATGGTGGCCGATCGATCAATGGCCATCACAAGGGTGCGGAAAGCAAACCTGACATGGTAAAGGCCGTGGTTTTGGGGCGGTGACCCAGGGTAGCCGCTGAGACGGCAACCCAGGGCTGAGGGAAGTCACCTCTCCGAGGTCGGCGCATGGGACACCGGATGGTGTTGGGCTACGGCGACGGTGGCTGACAATCTTTCTGACGGATCACGTTCAACGACCGACAGGTTGGAAACCTATCGTACGACTCGCGACGACCTTCCTGGCTAAGCGATTGTCACCCGAACGTTGCATCAACGTGGTACAATCATCACACACGACGGCAGGCTCTCGCCGGACTTCACGTGTCGCAGTTGTGCTGCGCCATGGGAGTCTGGCAGAGCGCCGCGACCGTCAGTCCACAAGGACAAACCGACCATGCTGCAAGTCCTGCTGCTGTTCATCATCTTGCCGCTCCTGTGGCTCTACCCGCATGCCAGCGGTTGGGCCAAGCTGGCCGAACTGTATCCGGATGACGGCCAACATTCGGGCGACACACACCGCCGCTGTGACGTCAGCTTCGGATTCATGCGCTACAGAGTCGTACTGCGTGTCTGCCCGGAAGGCTTGGGGATGTCGGTACCCTGGCCGTTTTCCACGCGGCTGTTGGGACACCCACCGCTGTTCATTCCCTGGAGTCAGTTCAACAAGGCGACCGTCCGGGGATTCGTGTTTCCGGTCGTGGATACCTCCATCGGCCGGCCGGTCGTCGCCCACGTCACGCTACCGGTCTGGCTGCGCGAGCATCTGGGCGCAGACGATCAGCCACCGCGGAGGAAGAGAGCGGAGAAGAATGG
>JBKCTR010000050.1:0-4059 GCA_046318755.1 Planctomycetaceae bacterium | reverse complement strand
CAGTTGCTCGAACGGCAGTTCCTGATGCGCGAACGCCGCGAGGTCGAATTCCCGCACCCGCCGGAGCACTTCGCGGAACGTCGGCTCTCCCGACAGATCGGTCCGGGTGACCAGGGTGTTCACGTAGAACCCCACCTGGTCCTGCAGCGTCTCGTCGAGCCGGCCGGCGATCGGGGTACCCAGTGGAATGTCGGTTCCCGCTCCCAGCCGCGACAGCAAGACCGCCAACGCTCCCTGCAGCACCATGAACAGACTGGCGTTCTCGTCGCGCGCCAATTGCTGCAGCCGGGCCAGAAGATCGGCGCCGACCTCGATGGGAACCGCGCCCCCCCGATAGCTGGCCACGCGAGGACGGGGGCGGTCGGTCGGCAGGGTCAACTCGTCCGGCAGCCCCGCCAAGGCCTCGCGCCAGAATTGCAATTCCCGCGCGGTGACGCTGGCGGCGTCCTCCGCGCTTCCCAACCAGCGCTGTTGCCACAGGGTGTAGTCGGCATATTGCACGGGCAGCGGCTGCCACGCGGGGGCCCTGCCTTGGGTTCGAGCCGCATACGCCGTGGACAGATCGCGCCACAATGGTGTCAGTGACGTTCCATCGGCCGCAATGTGATGCAGCACAAGCAGCAGCACATGCTCGTTCGGTCCCAGCACGCACAGTGTCACCCGGATCGGCAGCTCGCCCGCCAGGTCGAAGGGCCGGAGGGCAGCCTCCGGCCAGAGATCCGCCAGACTGGCTGGAGTGGCTGGGACCACATCGAGAGGAACTGCGAGGGGATCGACCGGCAGAATACTCTGCCACGGCTCTCCCTCCTCGACCGGGAAGACCGTCCGCAGCGACTCATGCCGCTCGAGCAGATCGCGCACCGCCAGACGCAGTGCATCGACGTCGAGCGGCCCCGTCAAGCGCCGCGCCAGCGGAATGTGATAGGTGGAGGCCGCCGTCTCGAACTGCCGCAGAAACCACATCCGCCGCTGCGCGGCCGACAGCGGCAATCGCGCGGGACGCGTTTCCGGTGTCAGCCGAGGTCGCACCACCGGCGCGCCTCCCGACTGCGACTCGCTCCACTCGGCCAACCCCGTCACGGTCGGGTGTTCAAACACCACGCGGATCGGCAGTTCGACCCCCAGATCGGCGGATCCGCGATGCCAGCCGCGTCGCCAGCAGTGAGTGGCCGCCGAGCCGGAAGAAACAGTCGTCGATTCCGACAGGAGTCTGCGAGAGGATCTCCCCAAACATCTCGGCCAGCCGTTGTTGCGTCGTGGTGGTGGGGGGGCGACTGGCCTCATCTGCGGGATCTTCCTGCGGAGTGGGCAGGCGGGACCGGTCGAGCTTGCCATTGACCGTCAGGGGAATCTGCGCGACCGCGATCATTGCGGCGGGAATCATCGCCGCCGGCAAGACAGAGGCCAGGTGATGCCGCAGGGCGGACATGTCCATCGGCCGCCCCTCACGAGGCACCACATAGGCCGCCAGAAGCGTCTCGCCCCGTTGCCCGGTCCAGGGAACCACCGCCGCCTGAGTCGCCCCCCCTTGATCCAGAATCGCCCGCTCAATTTCCGCAGGTTCGACACGTACCCCGCGGATCTTGACCTGCTGGTCGATACGTCCCAGGAAGTCCAGTGTGCCGTCGCGACGCCATCGTCCGAGATCCCCCGTCCGATACAACCTTTCGCCAGTCCTTTCCGACCATGGATCGTGAACGAATTTCGCCGCGGTCTCCTCGGGCGAGTTCAGGTAGCCGCGGTTCACTCCCACTCCGGAAAAGCACAGCTCTCCCACAGCTCCCGGAGGCATCAGTCGCAATCTCTCATCCAGCACATAGGCTTGAATGCCCTGGATTGGGCGGCCGATGGTCGGCTGTTCCGGCCAATCGCGCGGATCAGTGGGCAGTGTGCAGGCGGTGACCACATGCGTCTCCGCCGGGCCGTAATGATTGTGCAGTCGACAGTCTGGATGCCGGGCGAAGAACTGTCGGAGCAGTGGGGTCACCCGCAGCGCCTCGCCCGCCTGATGGACTTCACGCAGTTCGGGAATTGTCCGACCGAGATCTTCCGCCGCGCTGGCCAGGTTCTCCAAAACGATGAACGGCACGAACAGATCGGTGATGCGTTCCCGAATCAGGAAGTCGACGAACAGTTCCGGATCGAGCCGGGTCGGCTCATCCACCACATGCAGGCTGCCCCCCGTCAGGAGTGCCGTGAGAATCTCCTGGGGAGAGACATCAAATCCGACCGCCGTGAACTGCGCGACCCGAATGGGACGAGGGGTCGGCTCCTGCCACGCGATCAGGTTCCTCAATGTGCCGTGTAATCCCACGATCCCCTTGGGGCGCCCGGTCGAACCCGAGGTATGGATGCAGTAGGCCGCCTGCGCGTCTGTCGCGATCGGCCAGTTTGTGCGCAATTCCGCAGCCACCACGGGTGCCCACTCATCCACGAACTCGGTGGCTCGCCAGCCGACCTGCTCCCCAAGCACGCGAGTCGTCAGCAACAACGCAGGATCTGCCGACTCGAGGATTTGCCGCAACCGTGCCTCGGGAGTTTGTTCTTCCAAAGGCAGATAGGCCCCCCCGGCCCGCAGTGTCGCCAACATCGCCACGACAAAATCGACACTCCTGCCAAGACGGATCGCGACAAGCGACTCGGCCCCCACGCCGCGTTCGCGCAAGGCCGTCGCCCACTGGTCGACGCGCAGAGCCAGATCGGCATAGGTCAGGGAATGCCGGTCATCCCGTACAGCCAAGGCCTGGGGCCTCTCGGCCACCCGTCGGGCGAATGATTCGAGAATTCCCAGCGGGGCATCTGCGGGCCGCGGCCCACGACCCCACTCCAGCACTTGCTGGGGTTCCTCTTCGAGCAGCACATCCAGATCCGACACGGGACGATCCGCGTCGGTCGTGATCTGGTGTAGTACGCGTACAAACCGCTGCACCAGCAGAGTGACGGACTCGCGATCGAACAAATCGTCGGCGAATTCCAGACTGCCGCGCAGTCCCTCGCCTGCTGTCTCCGCGAGATTCCATAACAGATCGAATCGGGCGGTCGTCTGGGAAAGCGGTTCTTCGGCGATCGCCAGCGCTCCCAGTGATTCCTCCACCAGACCGGTGTTCTGCAGGACCAGCATGACCTGAAACAACGGGTGCCGGGCCAGGGAGCGGGTCGGCTGCAGTTCCTGCACCAGTTGCTCGAACGACAGTTCCTGATGCGCGAACGCCGCGAGGTCGAATTCCCGCACCCGCCGGAGCACTTCGCGGAACGTCGGCTCTCCCGACAGATCGGTCCGCATCACCAGGGTGTTCACGTAGAACCCCACCTGGTCGTGCAGTGCGTCATCGAGGCGGCCGGCGATGGGGGTTCCCAGTGGAATGTCGGTTCCCGCTCCCAGCCGCGACAGCAAGACCGCCAGCGCTCCCTGCAGCACCATGAACAGACTGGCGTTCTCGTGCCGCGCCAATTGCTGCAGCCGGGCCAGCAGATCGGCCCCAACGGCGATCGGCACCGTTCCCCCCTGGTAACTGGCCACGCGGGGACGGGGGCGGTCGGTCGGCAGGGTCAGCTCGTCCGGCAGCCCCGCCAAGGCCTCGCGCCAGAATTGCAATTCCCGCGCGGTGACGCTGGCGGCGTCCTCCGCGCTTCCCAACCAGCGCTGTTGCCACAGGGTGTAGTCGGCATATTGGAGGGGCAGCGGAGTCCAGGCGGGTGGCTCTCCCGACAGCCGCGCCGCGTACGCCGTCGACAGATCACGCCACAATGGCGTCAGCGAAGTCCCATCGCCCGCAATGTGATGCAGCACAAGCAGCAGCACATGCTCGTTCGGTCCCAGCACGCACAGTGTCACCCGGATCGGCAGCTCGCACGCCAGGTCGAAGGGCCGGATGGAAGCCTCTTGCAATTGGGCCGCCAGGCTGGCCATTGTGGCTGGGACCACATCGAGTGGAACCGACAGGGGATCGACCGGCACAATCTTTTGCCACGGCTCTCCCTCCGCGACCGGGAAGACCGTCCGCAGCGACTCATGCCGCTCGAGCAGATCGCGCACCGCCAGCCGCAGCGCATCGACGT
>JBKCTR010000049.1:0-4023 GCA_046318755.1 Planctomycetaceae bacterium | reverse complement strand
GATCAGCGGCGCCAACCCATGGCGATGCTCGCGCACCAGGCTTTCCACCGTGTAGTAGAGGATCAACAACACCAGCAGCAGGGTGAGCGTGTTGAAACTTCCCCCAGCGATCGAGCCGGGGGTCGCCAGCACGAACGTCTCAAACGGCCCGAGCCGAAACATTCCCTGCGTGACCACCTGCAGGATGATCAACGGTCCGAAGATCCAGACCCCGGGGGAGCGGACCAGGGCGCGCAGCTCGAGGGCCAGCATCGCCCACGCGGTGCTCCAGAAGCCGGGGGGCGACTGCCGACTGACCGGCAGGGGCCGCGGCGTCCAATCGGAGGCGGTGTCGCGCGACAGGTCGCTCGAGGGAAGCGAGGCCAGATCGATGGCCGGCGAGGTCCCCCGCAGGCGTCGCTGGATGACCCGTGCCGAAAGGGGGACTCCCAGCAGTCCCAGCAGCGCGAATCCGACCCGGCTCAACAGCATGGGAATCTCAGGAACCGTGGTGGCGCTGTTCATGAAGTCGACCCCCCGGGGTTCCTTGAGGAAGGTCACCAGATACCACCGGACGGCCGCCGGATCGCCCCATTGCAGCAACTTGTCGATCCACACGGGCAGCCAGGCCGGACTGTAATCCCACAGAAACAGGGCTCCGCCAATCACCAGCACCGTCGGCACGGCAAACACCAGCACCGCCTGGCCCGTGCGGGTCCCCAGGTACAGCGCCGCCCCGGCCGTGAAGAGAATCAAGGGCAGCGTGAAAATCAGCAGCGGACGCAGGTAGGAAATGAGAGCGAAGGGCCCGAGCACATCGGTGGCGTCGCGCGGATAGAACTGGATCAGCACGATCTGCAGCCCGACATACAGCAGCAGGATGACCAGCAGAGGGACCAGCGCGCCGAGGAACCGCCCGACGGTGTATTCCAGGGGAGACAGAGGGGTCGACAGCAACACGCGATCGAGCTTGCGGTCTTCGTCATTCGCCAGTGTCATGCCGCACTGCACCGAGACGAAAAACGGCAGGATCATGCCGAGGAAGATCAGGTCCAGCGAGGTGAGGCTGGTCTCGGAATTGAGCCAGCTTTTCTTCCCCCCGATGTCGCCTCCCCCGGCGTTGATGGTGACATTGCCGGCGGCGAGACCGAGCAACACCACCCCCAAGAGGACCAGCAGGACCAGCGGCAGGGGCTTGCGCCAGGCGAGGCGTATGTCGCTCCAGGCGAGCGTGAGAATGCGAGAGAGATTCATGCGGCCCCCGCGGCCAGAGCAACCCCGGTGCCGCGGAGCGCCGCGGGTACTTCGCGGGTCGGCGTTCGCATCAGCACGAGATAGGCGTCTTCGAGCCCGGGCTGCACCGGGTGAAAGCCGGGCGGGGGATCACCCGCCGGCAGGCTGATGCGCACCCGGTTGGTCGTTCCCTCGGTGAGGACTGACGAGAGGACCCGCCACTGGCCGGCGAAGGCGGGCATGTCGCCCGGGTTGACCAGGCCTTCGTAGATGCTGTTGGCGATGGCCTCACGGGCGGCCCGGGGGGTGGTGTCGGCCACCACTTCGCCGCCGCGGATCACCGCCATGCGCGGGCACAGCGTGGCCACATCCTCAACGATATGGGTGGAGAGAATGACGATTCTCTGCGAGCCCATCTCGGCCAGCAGGCGGTAGAAGCGATGGCGTTCTTCGGGGTCGAGACCGGCGGTCGGTTCATCGACGATCAGCACCCGCGGATCACCGGCGATGGCCTGTGCCAGCCCCAGACGCTGCCGCATGCCCCCGGAGTAGCCTGCGACACGCCGCTTGGCAGCAGGGGCGAGGTTCACGCGGTCCAGCAATTCCAGCGCCAGGGCCCGTCGTCCCGACGGCCCGGTAATCCCCTTGAGTTTCAACAGCAGTTCGAGCATCGCGAGTCCCGAGAGGTCGGGGTGAAACCCGAAGTCCTGGGGGAGATAACCCAAGCGCTGGTGCACGTAGCGCGGATCCTGAACGATGTCGTGCCCGTCCAGCAGCACGCGCCCGGCGGTCGGTTCAATCAACCCGGCCACGACCTGCATGAAGGTGCTTTTGCCGGCACCGTTCGGCCCCAGCAACCCAAACAGCCCTTCTCCGATTGCGAGGTCGACTCCCCGCAGGGCGGCGACCGGCCCGGGATGGATTTTGACAAGGCCTTGAATGCTGAGCATGCGGGGCTGTTCCAGGAGCGAACTTGCGGAAGGGAGAGTTGGGCTGAGATGCGTGTGCAGCGGACGAAAAGCAACGTCGGTGATGGGAGAGGGCCGGAGCTGGAAGAGCACTCTTTCAGTCCCTGTGAACGACGATCGCCGTTCAACTTCCAGTGTATCGGAAGTCCTGGTCAAGGATAGGCTGTCAGGGGGCCCATCGCGGCCCTCCAGGCGCCTCCCACCACGCCGGGCCATGGTTTCAGGTCGGTCTGCACGGCCGCTGCAAGAGAGCCCCCCCACAGGGCCCCAGACGCCCGCGGTCCAGAGCAATGGCCCCGACAATCGCAGGACGAGGCCGATCGCACCGAGTCTGGTGGTGAAAGGGAGAGTGGGGAAGCCGCCGAGAACCAAGCGGCTTCCCATTCCGAAGCGGCAGGTCATGCACGCAGGCCCGGCGGCCGCGGGTTTTCGAGGAAAACCGTCTGTCCTGACCCGCTGGAACCGGGAGAGATGATCGCGGGGGGGAGTTACGAGAGCCCCAGTGGGGGCTTCGCTCGGGATTCGGCAAACCGGGATTTCCAGCAGGCGTTCGCGCCGGCAGGGAGCGCACGGGCTGTGTTTGACGTGTCGCCTTGCGGAGTGCTGCCACGGTGGCGAGGTGCCTGGTGATCGACGGACCGATCCCGGCAGGTTTCCCCGACACCACTCGATGACGACGCAGATTCGAGTCGCACTCTCGGAATGGTTGACTGGCGACCATGAGAGCGGGGGGCAAGTGGGACGGAACGTCGCCTGTCGGCGGGCTGTGGTGGCAGTCGCGGCGGGGGCACGGCACCTCCCTGGGGAAGGGGAAACGGACCGGCAACTCTCCTGGGACAGCCGAGGGCAGACGCTGGCCGAGTCGGGAGGCGGGGTTGGCAAACGGGTTTGTCAGCCAGTCAACGTGCCGTGTTTGGGCACGGGGAGTGCTTGCTGAAACAAACGTCTTTTTCCAAGTGGATTGGGACTGGCGGAGGCCGAGGTGGACTTGCGACGATTGTCAAATCACCCCGTGTCGGACGTCTCGACTGTCGCCACAGCCCCGCCGTGGAATCGACCGGCTGGGGCCGAGATGCCTGGCGGTCGCGGAGGGCAGGCGAAACCTGAGGGTTCGGTCGATTCCACCAGTCCGCGACGGTGGATCCTGGAGTTTCATCTCCGACTCACGCGGTTCCAGGCCCAGTGGCGGTCGAGCGAATCCGTCCCGCCGCGGGGTGAGGGGGGTGGGGAGGCCACCTGCTCGGACGAAATCAGAAAATGATTTTTTCAGAACATCCTGCGTTCGCCTTGAAAACGTGCTGTCGATCGACTAGTTTCAAGGGGAAGTGGGGGGGTCAGCCCGTCACAAACGAGTGAGTTTCCGGAAACTCACCCATTTTTCTCGGGCGGGACGACAGCCAGCTCTCAGTCCCAATGATGAATTTGACGGTTGGATCGCCGTCATCGTGAAATGTTGTCGTTGGGTGGACCTGACCGGAATTGGGTCCATCGCAACGGGCTGGATGTTTCCCGGTGGGAACTCTGGTAACGAGGTGTTTGCGCTCCTGTCATTGGTTTTTGTTAGGGAGTTTGGCAGATGGCTGACTTGTTGGTGCGTGCCCCCCGTCGGCGGGTGGGTTTCACTCTGATTGAATTGCTGGTGGTGATCGCCATCATCGGGATTCTGGTGGCGTTGTTGTTGCCGGCGGTGCAGCAGGCGCGCGAGGCGGCGCGGCGGACCCAGTGCAAGAACAATTTGAAGCAGTTGGGGCTGGCGATCCACAACTATCACGATACACACGGTGTCTTGCCACCGTCGCGAATTGCGAATGGTTTCGTGGGCTGGGGAGGGGTCCCGCAGGGG
>JBKCTR010000048.1:0-2619 GCA_046318755.1 Planctomycetaceae bacterium | reverse complement strand
CATTCTTGGCGAGCAGTCGCACCACGGCAACCCCTCGATTTCGGGCTCTTTTCCAGATGTGGCAGACCGGGCACTTTGTAAAGCTTACAAGCCCCGTCAAGTCGTTCGTGCAAACATCTTGACGGGTTCTTGAACCTGTGAGACATTCCCCACCCCCTCGGACCGTCCGCGGCTCGCGGATCCCCCCAAGGGTCCCTCCCCTCTCGATCAGCCCCCAATTCACCACCCAGACCACTTCCGGTCGGAATTGGCCCGTCGACCCTGCAAAGGAGTGCAGTTTCCGTGAAGCTTTCGACCATCACTTTTCTGGGCCTGTGCGCCTCGCTGTCTCTTCTGCCCGCGGCTGCGTTCGCCCAGGCCCCCGCCAGTGCCGCCTCCGACAAGGGAGACAAGGGTGCGGGACGGGTCGCCGTGATCGACGTCGGGCGGATTCTGCAGAGCTACGGCAAATTCAAGGACTTCGAAGCCGAGATCAAGTCCGAACAAGAGCAGATCCAGGCCGAACTCAAGACGCAGAAGGAAAAGTTCAACGAGAGCCTCAAGGTTCTGAATGAACTCAAGGCCGGCAGCCCGGACTACTCCAAAAAGGAAGCCGAGATTGCCAAGATGAAGACCAACATCGAGGTCTTCCAGTTGTCGAAGGAACGGGAGCTGCTCCGTCGCAAGCACCAGTTCAGCAAGACTGTTTTTGACGAAATGCAGGAGGCGGTGACCAAGGTTGCCGATCACTACGGTTACAGCCTGGTGATTCGTCACACCCGGTACGAGTCCGATTCGACCGATCCCCGCATGGTTCAAATGGCGCTCAGCCAACCCGTGGTGTGGAGTCGCAAGCGGGACGACATCACCGAGGCGGTGCTGGAGGTTTTGAATCGTCGCTACGAGAAATCGGCGGGGGCGGTCACTCCTGCGGCGGGCACGCGTCCGGCGGCCGGAGCCAAGAAGGGCGCTGTCCGTCCGGCGGCCGAGTAGTCGGTTTTTTCTGTCCTCACCGGTCCACCATCCCGCCTTGGACATGTCTCCCAGACCGCAACACACCATCTCCCGCACCGTGACGGTCGACGGCATCGGTTTTCTGACCGGTGCCGACGTCCGCCTGCGGTTCCTGCCCGCCTGTGTCAACACCGGCATCCACTTCCACCGGGCCGACCTTCCTGGTTCGCCATTGATCCCCGCCCGTCACGAGTTCATCGCACCGCGTCAGCGCCGGACGGCGATTCATCGCGGCCGGGCGGTGGTTGAGATGGTCGAGCATGTCATGGCGGCGTTGTCGGCTCTCGAGGTTGACAACTGCGTGGTTCAGGTTGACGGTCCAGAGCCTCCAGGCGGAGATGGTTCGAGCCAAGTGTTTGCCGACGCGCTGCTGCACGCCGGACTGGTGGAACTCGATCGCCCTGTGCAGACGCTTTCCATCTCCCACCCTGTGGCGGTGGGAGATGCCAACCAATCGATCCGCGGCTTGCCGACGGGACGTGGAGTTCTCACGATTCGCTATTCGCTCGACTATGGCGATGCGTCTCCCATCGTTCCCCAGATCCACGAAGTCGACATCACCCCGGCCACATTTCTGAACGAGATTGTGTTTGCCCGCACTTTCGTTCTCGAGCAGGAGGCCGTCGCCCTGCGTGCGCAGGGATATGGCCGCCGTTCGACCGCCCGCGACCTGTTGGTCTTTGGACCGCAGGGGGTGATCGACAATGAACTGCGGACCCCCAACGAATGCGCCCGGCACAAACTGCTGGATTGCATTGGCGATTTCGCGCTCTCGGGATACTGCCTCCACGGGCGGGTCGAGGCGCACCGTTCCGGACACAATCTGAACGCCGAATTCGTGCAGCGGCTGATGTCGACCCACGATGCAGGCATCCTGCGGTCTCGTCACAAGGCCGCCTAGTCACTACCGCAACCCGGCCAAGCAGAAGGGAATCTCGCGAATGGCCCGAACAATCTCTCCGCGTGCCGAGGTCGACCCCCGCGCACAGATCGCCGATGATGTCTTCATTGGACCGTTCTGTGTGATTGGCCCCGACGTCTCGATTGGCCAAGGATGCCGGCTCGACAGCCATGTGGCCATCGTCGGCCACACGTCCATCGGCTCGGGAAACCGGTTCTTCCCCAACTGCGTGATCGGGGCCGAGCCCCAGGACTACGCCTTCTCTGGAGCGCCCACCCGGGTGGAGATTGGCGAAGCCAACGTCTTTCGCGAAGGGGTCACTGTCCACCGCGGTGCCGAGAAAGAAGATGGTGTCACCCGAATCGGCAATCGCAACCTGCTGATGGCCAACAGCCATGTCGCCCACAATTGCCATGTACACGACAACGTCGTCCTGGTGAATGGCGTGTTGTTGGGAGGGCATGTGCATGTTCATGATTACGCGATCATCTCGGGCAATGCGGTCGTGCATCACTTCGCTACGCTGGGAACGCTCTGCTTCGTCAGCGGCGGGTGCCGGGTTCCCACCGACGTCCCCCCCTACATGCTGGCGGTCGGTTCCGACGATCCCCGAATCCTCACGGTCAATCTGGTGGGAATGCAGCGCCGGGGGATTTCGGCCGAGACCATCAGTTGTGTCCGGCGCGTGCATCGCCTGATCTTCCGTGAATTCAAGACGCTCGACA
>JBKCTR010000047.1:0-5046 GCA_046318755.1 Planctomycetaceae bacterium | reverse complement strand
CTTCCACAATCGTGGAGTTGCACTCAAGGATGAGTGTTGCCTGTTCAAAAAAGTCGTGTGAAACAGCTTGTGAACTCAAGGATGAAACGGTGTGTGACCGAGGGAGAGGGATCGAACGACCGCGCCGCGGCGCGTCGATTTCGCGAACCCAAGCACGACACCTGGATTTGTGACAACCCGTCAACCGGTCACACGTCGAACGTGGCGGGGCCCCCCTTGTGGATTGGCGACTTGGGAGATGTGCAGGCCCGTAACGCCGCATTTTCTTCCACCCTTCGGGAGTCCATCCCGGAGTTGGCCGGCGCGACCCTCATCACCGAGTCGATCCCGGAATCGCGGCATGACTTCGCAAAACACACCTCCCAGGGTGTAACACTGCCCGACGCGACGCGCCGCCCGCGAATGCAACGGCTGGAGTTATCCGTCATCTGCACGTGCTACGGGCACTTTCCTGGTGACGGGTTACAGAAAGATTCTCGGCATAACTCCATCGATTCCTCCGCCCGCAGCAAGCTCGCGCTGGAATGGTGGCAGGCCGGCTGCACAGGCGGATTGGGGCCCGGGGACAATGCAGGGTTGAGAATCCCGTCATGCGGCCCTCGACAGCATTGTCGCCGCGACAGGGGCTTGGAATTTCCGGAGAGCGGCCGTTGATGGCCAAGCCCCACTTTGACGTCCACGTCCCCAGGATCTTCCGAAATCGATTGCTCGGAATGTGCCCCAGCGGTTGCCCCACGTGGCATTCACTCTCCCTTCACCATTCACACAGCCAACCCGAATGATATCTCTCTCTGACGATTACCAGGCGGTTCCTGCACTGCCGGGATTGAGCTTGGTGCTCCCCGCGCACAACGAAGAGCCGGTGATCGCCCAGGCGATTGTCGAGGCCTGTGACGCGCTGGCCACTCTGGGAGTGCCGCACGAGATTCTCATTATCGACGATGGCAGTCGTGATGACACCGCTCGGGTGGCCCGCGCCGCCGCGGCCGATCTTCCGCAGGTGCGTGTCATTTCGCTGCAGCGGAACGTTGGTTATGCCGAGGCGCTGCGCAGCGGCTTTCGAGCCGCCCGTCATGAACTCGTGGCCTTCACCGATGCCGACTGTCAGTTTGATCTGCACGATCTCGGCAAGTTGCTCGAATTGAGTCACTCGTGCGATGTGGCGTGTGGCGAGCGGGTCGACCGACAGGATCCTTGGCGTCGCAAGGTCTATTCGAAGGGATTCAACATCCTCGCCCGCACCCTGCTGGGGACGCAGGTGCGTGACTGCGATTGTGCCCTCAAGATTTTTCGCCGCGACTGGGTGAACGGTGCGGGACTGCATTGCCAGGGCTTTTTCTTCAATGCCGAACTGCTCTGCCGGGCCCGCCGGGATGGCCTGAGCATTGGCGAGGTGGGGGTGACCCATCGTCCGCGGCCGGGAGGCGAGAGCAAGGTCTCGATCTGGCACATTCCCCCGGTGCTTCAGACACTGGTGCGGTTCTGGTGGTCGGAGTCGTTGTTCGCGCCGCCGGCTCCGGCAGCAGAGTGCGAAAAGAATAACCGGCTGGGGTTGCCCGAACTGGGGTTCTGCCTCCTGTTGCTGATGCTGTCTGGTCTGATGTGGGCCCGACTGAGATTCCCTCTGATGGATCCGGACGAAAGCCGGTATGCCCAGATCGCCCAGGAAATGGTCGTCACGGGGAACTGGCTGGTGCCGAAACGGCTGGGCCAGCCCTATCTCGACAAGCCACCTCTGCTGTATTGGTCGACCGCCCTTGCGTTTCGCACTCTGGGGATATCCGAGGCGACCGTGCATCTGGTCCCGGCACTGGCTTCGCTGATTACAGTCTTCTCGACATTCCTGTTGGGGCGTCGACTGGTCGGAAACTCGTCAGCCGTGGTTGGCAGCCTGCTGTTGCTCTGCTCGGTGGGATTTCTGTTGAGCGGACGGTTTCTGTTCATGGATTCGTTACTCACCAGTTGGACGACGCTCGGTTTTCTGGCCGCCCTCGTCGCGGTGCGTACTCCCCGCGTCTCGTGGGGACTCTGGTTGCTCTCGGCCGTCGCCTGCGGACTCGGTTTCCTGACTAAGGGACCGATCTCCCCGGTCCTGATTGCGACTCCGGTTGCAGCCTCATTGTGGCTGACGGGACGGATCTCGCGACTGACCTGGAAGATGCTTGCGGTCTACGCGGCAGCTGTCTCGGCAATTGGTCTGCCATGGTTTATCGCCCTCTCGGTGGCGGAACCGGGAGCGCTGAAGGAATTCGTCTGGAAGCACCATGTCGAACGGTTCGTCTCGGGACTGGAACATGCCGAGCCCGTGTGGTTTTTCGTGCCCGTCTTGTGCGTGACGATGCTTCCATGCTCGATCCTGTGGCCGGCCACCTGGGCCTATTTCCGCAGTCAAGAGCAGCCGGTGCGGGCACGTCGCGACTGGGATGTCGGCAGCCTTCTGTTGGGCGCGGGGTGGGTGTTTGTCCTGTTCTCTGCAGCACGCTGCAAGCTGCCCCCATATGTCTTGCCGATGTTCCCCTTCGTCTGCCTGGTCATGGGGGTGGCGATCTGGGGGATCATTCAGGGAGAAGCGGCCGGCAAGTTTGCGACGTATGTCCGTAACCACTCGCCTCGCGACTTGTGCCTGTTGCTCTGTTTCGCGGTTCCGGTGACCGCCTTCATCGACTTGCGTCTGTCTTCGAAACTTGGAGGGGCCAACCTGCTGTCGTGGGGAGTTCTCGCCGGCATCGGAATGGGGTTGTTGACCCCCCGCACGTTCGCACGATCTGCCGTCGTGACCCGCTGGGTGGCCGCAGCGGGCTTCGCTCTGCTGGCAATGGTTGCGACGACGTTCGATTTCTATCCGCGCATTGCGCACAGCCGGTCCTTTGTCCATCCGTTGGAAGAGGTTTGCCTGCGGGAACTCGACGAACGGGTTCCAGTCGTGAGTATCGGTCTGTCGCGGGAGATTGACTCCATTTCGTTCTACTATCCGCAGCTTCACCTGGAAGTTTATGAGCGCTGGTCCTCCTCCGAGGCCGTGCAGCCGCTCGCGGAACGGGGGCCTACGCTCTTTCTGATCAATCAATACCAGGTCAAGGAGTTCCTGGAAGCCTTCGGCGGAGAGTCGGATCTTCGCGAGGTGGCCTACATCCATCCCTGCCGGGTCTTTGAAAGCGTCCCCCGCGCGTCTGTTGCTGCCGCCCGGGTCGACGCTGTCCGAGAAGACTCGCCGGCCGCCCGCCAAACCGCCCGGATCCGCTGAGAGAGTCCCAACCAAGGCTGGGTGTCGCGAAGCCTGATTCCCTGAAAGCAGGCGGCCCTCCTTGCTGGGCGAGCGACACACTTTCCTACGCCTGGGCCACCCTTAAAACGCCTGGGCCACCCTTTGTCCTTTTTAAGGCGGGGCCACTTAAGGCGGGGCCACCCTTTGGAAATGATCGTGTAAAACGGACCCACCTGAGCGCCGAAATCAGACCCACCCAGGTGAGGGGGTGGAAGGTGCCGGGGGGAGGTCGGCACACGTAAGGCGGGGCCACCCTTCCTAAGGCGGGGCCACCCTTCCGAGTTCAACGGTCATTGAGGCGGGGCCACCTGAGGCGGGGCCACGCAATGCAAACCTATGCTAGGGCCACCCTATGGGATGATGGAGGCGGGGCCACCGAAGGTGAGGTGGGGCCACCCATTTAAACAAAGGGCCACTAAGGCGGGGCCACCCTTCCGAGTTCAACCTGAGGCGGGGCCACCCAATGCAAACCTATGCTAGGGCCACCCTATGGGATGATGTAGGCGGGGCCACCGAATGTATCGATGCGGCGCTCATCTGTTAGTCGGGGCCACCTGTGAGGTGGGTGAGGTGGGGCCACCCATCTAAACAAAGAGCCCAGGGCCACCCCTTGTCCTATTTTTCCGCTGTGTCGAGGCGGGGCCACCCCATGTATTGAGGCGGGGCTCATCGAAAGTGGCGCTCCTCGGAGGTGGGTCACCCTATGCCTGGGATTGGTCTGTCAGACCACTTGGTTGGTTGCGCGCGGACAGGGTTTTTTTGATTGTGCCCGCCGGCATGGCGGCCCTTTCTCCAGATTCGCCTCCGATTTGATCGAGCAGAGATCGTCAGACGGGGTTGCCGGGGCGCAGTTTCCGTCATTCACCGTGCAAAGTTCCTGACTGGGAACCGCACGATGGACTGTGATACCAGGATCGCGATGGACTCAACCCATCACTGGGGTTCCGCCGGTTTATCTGCGGCAGGAGGTTCGAAGATTTCCCGGCTCAGAGTAATCCCCTGAATCCATTTTTGCCCCCGCTTGGCCGCCTCAGCCTCCAGGGCGGCCGGTCGGCCGATCGCCCGCCGCAGCCGGCCACGCTTGTCGGTAAAGCTCGCCACCAGCTTTAACCAGCCCTCCCCGTCGACCCCCAGTTGCTGCAGGATCGAGGGTTGCTCGGCCGGGATCCGGCCCACTTTCCCTTTCGCAACTTGCCGGCCCGTCCACTCCAGCAGTTCGAGGTACTGGTGAAAGGTCATGTTGAGGCACCCGAGGTTCGAGGTGCGAGTGCCGGGAACCGGTCGTTGCAGCGCCTGCTCGGTGATCTCCAGAGGCGCCAACCACGATCCCCGCCCCGCAAACGCTGCGTGCCGGGCGGCTTCGGTCACCAGCTCTGGGGGGACCTGAGACAGAGACTCGAAAGCGACCTTTTCCCGCTGGACCGTTGTCTTGGCACCAGTCGACGAGGCGGGGCGGGCGCCGCTGGGTTCGTTCCCGACTGGGTTGGCCTTGGCTGCGGGAACTGGGGCGGAGCTCTCCTCCGGCCCGGCCCGGTCGGTCGCCGATTCGGTCGCCGGAGTGGTGGGAGCGTCTTCGTCGTCGACCTCCAGGCCATAGTCGCGCCGTTGCCGGGGGGTCAGAGTTGTCGCGAACGATTTTATCACCCCGGCCAGGCGTTCGAAGATCGAGGTGTGCTGGCTGTCTGTCAGCTTGGTTGTGAGACCGGCCCGAATCGGGTTCAGATCGACATAGACCAGGCAGGCCGCCACCGCCCATTCATCGAGCAGCCGCTGCATCTTGA
>JBKCTR010000046.1:0-2296 GCA_046318755.1 Planctomycetaceae bacterium | reverse complement strand
ATCTGGCGGGGAACCTCAGAATCGCCGAGTCGAGTCGTGCCGTGCGTTTGTTGGCGGTGACACTGGAGGACGCAGATGCGACTCCAGATCAACCCAGCAGTGACACCGCGGCGGGCGATGAGGCAACAGGCGAGACCTCATCGCCGGGTCGAGGATCCTGACGGCCCCCCACCGACCGCCGGTGTCGGGCTGTCGGTCCCCGAGGCGGCTGGCCGCTGCAGCAAAACCAATTCATACCCCTGCTTCATAAACCAGGGAACCCGCGCCACCTCCCGAACATCGTGCGGCAGCCGCTCGCGCTCGCGCCGCACCTCGTCCGACCGGGCCACCACGAAGGTTGGCCCCGGCGTCGACTGCCACCACTCGAGCAACTCCTCGATGGTTTCCAGCCTTTCGATCCGGTGGGTCCCCGCCAGTTCGGCGCTGTAGTAGACGAGTCCGGGGCGGAAGAAATGCCAACTTGCAACGCGGCTTTCGCCCAGGGGATCGGACGCGCGGATGGCCTTTGCCAGGGCGACATTTGACTGTCCCCGATCAACTTCGGAGGCGGACCACGCAAATAGCGCGACCAGAAACACCGCCGTGCTGAGGGTCCACCCCCCCAACGCCTCACGCACCAGGCGACGCTGCGAGAACCAGTAAGCCACGACGGCACCGACCAACACAGGCACACCGGGAACCCACAACCATGCAATCTCGAGCCGCAGGTGCCGCGCGACGATGCCAGGGGCCACCAGCAATCCGACGCCGATCAAGAGTAGGGTTGCCCACATCAATCGGAGGGCACCACGGCCCATCAAGTTTGGTTCAGCCTCCCAACGGGCCACATAGGCACCCGTCAACAACGCGAGAGCCGGGTAGGCGGGAATCACATAGTGGGGAAACTTGGTCGTCGCCAGTGAAAAGAAGCCCACCCAGACCACAATCCAGCAGACAATCAGGCGATCGGCGGGAGACAATCGCCCCCCCGACCGAGTGCGTGTCCACAAGTCCCAAAACACCGGTCGGACCAGGAGGATCCAGGGAAAAAATCCCACGCAGATTGCGGCCAAATAGAACCACGCAGGACCGGCGTGATTATCCATCCCCGAAGTGAAACGATGGAAGTGATGCGTGCCAAAGAACCCCCGCAGGAATTCTCCCTCAGTCTGCCAGGCGACAGCGGCAAACCAAGGTCCCGACACCAACAAAACACAGGTCATGGCGAGCCCCGGTGACATGCACCAGACCTCGCGCGCCACTCTCCACGGTGACAACCGACAGGCGACCCGCCAGAGTGTTGCCCAAAGGGAGTCTTGCAGGGACCAAGTGTGGTCCTTTGACAAGATGCCGGGAGCGTCCTTGGGATCGGGAGTCATCAAACGGAACAAGCCGAGCACGCAACCTGGCAGCAAAAGTCCGATGGGCCCCTTGGTGAGAACCGCAAATCCCATCGCGGCATAGATTGCGCACCAGTCGCGCACAGCCGGATGCCCCCATTCCGGTGCCCCCTGCCCTGCCCGTTGAGCGGCCCGAACGTAAAGAAAGATTGCCAAGGTGCAGAAGAAAACCAGCTCGGCATCGCAGGCAGCAGCCCGGGCAATGACCACGAAGTTGAGACTTGTGGCGAGAATCACCCCACTCCAAAACCCAGCTCGACGCGAATGGAGCCGACTGCCCAGGTGATAAACCAGCAAAACAGTGCCGAGACCAAACAGTGCGGCGGGAAGCCGGGCCGCGAACTCACTGATGCCGAACAGCCGGAACGCCCCAGCCATCAGCCAGAACATGATGGGGGGCTTGTGCGAGAAAAGTTCTCGATTGAATCGGGGAACAATCCAATCTCCCGTCTCATGCATTTCCCGTGCGACCTCGACGAAGTAGGTCTCGTCGTCGTCCCAGAAATGAGTCGCCCCCAGCCCCGCCAAGAAGACAAATCCGCAGAGCAATACCAGCTGCAGCGGGGAACGGAAACAGGCGGAGTGTTCTATGGACTCTGCTGGCGCAGAAACCGAGGAAATCACGGGCATCCTTGCCTCAACGCGGAAGAACAAACAGGCTGTCGGCAGGTGTCCCTGCTGACAGAGGAGCACGCGGAGTCTAACGGGAATCTGGGCTTTTGTTCAATTGGAAATTGCGACCCCACAGAAACTGTTCATGTGAATACAAACCAAGTTGGACTTTATGAATTCTGTGCGTTGGTCGCAATCGCAGCCGGAGCCCCCCCCGCAGCCCGAACGGCAGCAGCTTTGCCGACTTCTGAAGAACAACGATGAACTCTGTCCGATTGGCCCAACCAATCGAGCCTCCCCGTGGC
>JBKCTR010000045.1:0-35185 GCA_046318755.1 Planctomycetaceae bacterium | reverse complement strand
ATCGAGAAGCAGCCTGCCAAACCGTTCTATATGCGGGAAGCGGGGAAGGTCCAGGGGGAATTCAGCACCACTTGGTCACCCGCCGATCAGAAGGAAACCGCCGCGAGCGACAAGGTGAATTTCACCCTGATGCTGAACGGTACGCCGGTGGAATTCGAACAGGTCACCGCAATCTCGCGCCCCAGTCCCCCAAACCCCTTTGGTGGACCTCCTGGTCCGCCTCCCCCGCAGGTTGTTCTGCGTGGTAAGCGGGAGGGTGATCAACAACCCCTGCTGCTGATGCTGACCATCCCGCCTGACCAATTCGCTCCAGGAACCGAAAAGAAACCAGATATCGCGGTGCAGGGGATGCTCACAGAAGGAGAAGGTTTCGGCTTCGGGCCCGGCATGCGCTCATTCTTCGGGAAAATGGAGTTGAAATCGGCCAGCCAGGAAGCTGGCACACCAGTCGTTGGCACGGTCTCCGGGACCATCTACGAGATGCGCGGCGGTTTCGGTTTCTGAGACCTCCTGCGGTTGATCCCAGGAAACACGTCGCTGCCAATGCCGACTTCACATGCAGGAAACTCGGTGTCAAGCTGTTCGGCGATGGTCTTCAGTGGTTCCGATCAATGGCGGCGATCCGCGAAACTCCTCGTACAATTCGTAGCCAACCAACGCTCGTGCCACATCCACTGCAGTCAGTTCACCGAGGTGAACACAGTGGACAACCACGGAGGCCGCCGATCCCGATCATCAAACTGCCCGGTGTTTTCGCCCCACCCCGAATGCTGAATGCCCACTCCCTGGTTCCTGCTCGTCACATTCGGCAGATTGCTTTTTCCCCCCGTGAACCATCCATGCTTCGGCTGGAATGGATTTCATGCTGGAATGGATTTTATGACTGGCCAGTGGAACGGGTGTGAACCGGGCCGCCGGTGATGGGGGTTACCGTTCGGGTGATCTGCAACCTGTCGGATTGAATCAACCTTGTGGATTCTCGCCCTTGGAAACAACAGGTTTTTCAGGGTGGTTTCCGTCTTCTGACATTTTGGCTCCTGGTATATACTTCAAGCCCCCCCGAGAAAACGAGAGGGAATTGGTTGAAGCTGGCAACACGATGAGGCCGACCTGGATTGGGAGAAGGAGTTCCCGTGCGCAGCATTGCCGTGATGAATCAGAAGGGAGGCGTCGGCAAGACGACCACCAGCGTGAACCTGGCTGCGGGGCTGGCCCGTCAGGGAAAAAGGGTCTGTCTGCTCGACCTCGATCCGCAGGCCCATGCCTCATTGCACCTTGGGGTCGAACTCCCCCCCAACGTGCCCACGATCTATCACACATTCCTCGGCGAACGCTCTCTGCAGCAGATCCGCCGGCTGGTCGGCCCGCAATTGTGGCTCGCCCCCGCGAGCATTGATTTGGCTGCCACCGAGCTGGAATTGGCCGATCAGCAGGGACGTGAATTGATCCTGCGGCAGGCTCTTGAAGAGCTGGCAGCCGTCGAGCCCTATGACTACGTCATCATGGACTGCCCCCCCTCCTTGGGGGTGTTGACGGTTAACGCCCTCTCGGCGGCTCGCGAGGTCTTTATTCCCCTGCAGCCGCACTTCTTGGCACTGCATGGTCTGTCGAAGCTGCTCGAAACCACGGCTTTGGTCACGCGCCGCCTCAACCGCGACTTGAAGGTCAGTGGGATTGTGCTCTGCATGTATGAGACCAACACCCGGTTGGCCGCCGACGTGGCGGGTGACCTGCAGTCGTTCCTCTCTTCCAGTGACCCGGAGGCTCCCTGGGCGAATGGCCGGATCTTCACCAGCAGGATCCGACGCAATATCAAACTTGCCGAGGCTCCCAGCTTCGGCAAGTCGATCTTCGACTACGCCGCCCGCTGTCCCGGCTCGGATGACTATCTCGCTCTGGTTCAAGAAGTGATTGCGATGGAGCAGGCTGGCGAAACCCCGCTGGCGCGGGCGGCCTGATCACGTCGCAATTGAATCAGATCGCACCCGACGGACTTCCCGAGTCGTGGCTTGTCGGCGGGCGACCCGCCGGGGCTTTGTCGAGCGGCATGGCACGAACTCCGTAAGTCACATCGGCTCCGAACGAGGGAGGGCGACCTCGCTCGTCAACCCACAGACGAAGAAGAGGCGACCACCGCAGCACGAGACTGTCGCAGCCAAGCCTCAACCCTCCCTCCCAAAATACCGGTCAGCAGGACACCCAAGGTCAGCATCCAGGGGGGGGATAGCAGTGCGGCTGTCGTGATCCAAGCCAGGGGCTTCAGGGCCCCCGTAATACGCCAGGGATCACGATGCCAGGAATGCCCCTGGATGGCGGCCTGGCAGGCCTGATCAATCTCCTCCCCGCGCACGTCTGTGGCGAGCACGCGTCCATCCCGGCCGATCACGACCAGGAATGGGATCCCTTCAATTCCAAGCTGCTCCGCCAGTGGATTGGCCCGTTGATCGCCAAAATAGATTTGGGGCCAAGGCTCGGGATGATCCGACAAGAAGGTCTTGAGTTCTCGGGCGGAGCGATCGAGGCTGACTCCGACCACCTCCAGTCCCTGGTCGTGGAGTTTTTGGTAGGCCGCAGTCACATTCGGGATTTCGGCAACGCAGGGACCACACCAAGATGCCCAAAAGTCAACCAGCACGACCTTTCCCAAGTGGTCCGTGAGCTTCCAGGTGGCCCCCTCAAGAGTGGGCCCCTCAATTTGGATGACTTTGCCGACTGTCATTGGCCCACTGGAGCTGTCGGGCGGCAATCCGCCGGAACTCCATGCCCCCACAGCCATGAGTCCCACCAGCAATCCGACAATTCCCCCGGCGTCCCCGCGCTGAAGTTTCAACTCCCAAAGTCGTTGGAACCGGGCCCCGGCGAGATACCGAGACATTCCGCTGATGACTGCAACGAGAACGACCATCAACAGCATCCGCATCAGGAACACGCCGACAACCCCGGGGACCGGCACCAGCATCCCCAGCACGACAGACATGATCAACACCACGAACGCCCCGATACCGAACACAAACAGGCCATACACCATCGCACCGGAACTTCCACGATACCGTTCCATGGGAGGTTTTTCGGCGTCGGAACTCTGACATGCGGGAAGAGATTGCGTCGGTTTCATTCGGACCTCTCTGGATCAATCTCGCCGGGCATATGGGACGGGAGACATCTGTTGTTCCGCATCCCCCACCCAGGTTGAGCACAAGCCGCCACTCAGTAGACCATCGGCACCGCGTTAGGAGTGGGCCATTGTCTTGATACTATCCAATCGATCGAATTCGCGCGCAGGTAACTCAGGTTCCTCGAATGGAAGGGCAAGAAATGACCAAACGCCCAGCGAACGGAGTGAACCGAAACAACACCGCATTTTTGCACAGCGTGCTGCACTTTGCTGCGTTTTGATCAATCGAATCTCTTCGATCGAAAGTCAGCCGAACGGCCACGTTCTGGGGATCAGAAATTCCCAGAAATTGGTGTGGATTATGGAGAGCCGGACGCGTTGCCATTCCCCGGAACTCTGAGTTCCGAAAGGACGACACCAGCCTTGAGGGTCAATCACTGACGTTCAGTTGTGAGGTAGATCCGGGGAATTCGAAGACTTCCTCGATGACTGGTGCGAGGATGAGCCAAGAACCAAGCCAAGGGCCCATGTGATTCACAGGGGATTCTCCGGGAGCGGCCACGAGAGGGAAAACCGATGATTGACGGAGCGATTGGATGGCAATTTGAGTGTTTCGATCTGTGAACAGACAAAAAAGCCACATTGAGACACATCTGTGTAGGGAAAGGACCTGATTCATGCGAGCCAAGACGCTGACCGCAGGGCTGACACAAAGCAAGCCGCAAAAGTGGGTCGGCAAGGGTTGGGGAACTGTTATGGCAGCCAACGCGACAGCAAAACTGCTGCGAGAACAAGATACACACATACACTCATGGCAATCTATTCTACGCAAACGGCTATGGACCATACACTTACAGCAACTCCAGAAAACTGCTTATCCTCCGAATATTTTATTGATCCACTTTTTACGCATCAACGTATTACTTAGTGACGAGCTTGAGACAAGTCCAGCAGAAATGAGAACGGGCTGTCAGGAACATGAACGTCAGACACTGAAATTCAGGAAGCGGGTCACGAATCACGGACTGGCATGGCAAACAACCATTCAGTCACGGTCCCCTGCAGCCCCAATCCTGTCGATTTGCCGGAAATCGCATTTCCCGGCTTGTTCGGCACGCAAATTGCTCCCTCTCATGAGGAGATCGGGAGCGACTTCGAGAGGAGGTCGTTGCTCACCATGGCTCACTACCAGAACCCCGCGATTCGTCAGCTCAAGGATCAGCAAGTCCGATTCATGCCCCGCGACGTTCGTCTCGCCCAGATCGAGCGGGCCGAGCGTTTGGTCCATGAATTGCGACCCGATGAAACGTACCATTACCAGGACCTGTGCCAACGGATCACCGAATTTCGTCCCGAACTCTACCCCGACTTGGTCTTGTCCGGAGATGAAGCGGCACATGATCTGAGACTGTTCATTGAGGATCTTTCAGACAGTGCCGACATTCCCGCCGATTCGTGCAGCGAAGAGGTTTGGACAGTCGAGGAACTGAGCCGTCAATTCAGCGTTTCGACCAAGACCGTCGATCGCTGGCGTAATCGCGGACTGATCAGCCGAAGGTTTGTGTTCGGCAACCGGAAGCGGGTGGGGTTTCTCCGATCCTCGGTGGAACGCTTCCTGTCTCGTCAGGGAATCACTGTGGAACAATCGGGGGGATTCAACCGCCTGAAGGACGAAGATCGAAACCAGATCATCGTGCGGGCTCGACGGCTGGCCCAAGCAGGAGGCTCCCCAACCGAAATCAGTCGCCGCCTCGCCCGAAAACTCGGGCGGGCAGTGGAGACCATTCGGACTACTCTCAAGCATCATGACCTCAACAACCCGGATCAACCGATCTTCCCCGACGCCCAGTTGCAACTGACGGACGATGTGAAGAACGAAATCTACAGGGGTTTTCGGAAAGGAATCAAAGTGTCCCGACTCGCTCAAAAGTACGGAAGGACGCGCACGAGTATTTACCGCATTGTCACGGAGGTGCGGGCGCAGCGGCTGCTCGATCAGCCGATTGCTTACATCCACAACCCTGAGTTTGAAGCTCCCGGGGCTGATGAGACCATTCTCCACAGCCCAGTCCCGGAATCGCCGAAGTCGAGCACTCCGAAACCTCCGCCTGGGCTGCCTCCGTACCTCGCTCAGCTCTACAAGATCCCGCTGCTGACACGCGAACAGGAAGTGCATTACTTCCGGAAGTTCAACTACCTCAAGTACTGCGCGGCAAAGTTGCGGGAAAAACTCGACGTCTCACGGGCCAAATCGGCTCTCATGGACCAGATCGAGACCTGTCTCGACGCGGCCAACGAGATCAAGAACCTGCTGATCCGCAGCAATCTGAGATTGGTTGTCTCGATTGCCAAAAAGCATGTGAAGCCCACGGTCAGCTTTTTCGAGATGGTCAGTGATGGGAACCTGTCATTGATTCGCGCCATCGAAAAGTTCGACTACGGTCGGGGATTCAAATTCTCGACCTACGCGAGCTGGGCCATCATGAAGAATTATGCCAGGTCGATCCCAGCGGAAAACACGTGGCACGAGCGCTATCGAACGGGGAGTGAGGAGTTGTTTCTCGCATCCACCGACCGGCGTTCGGACCAATTTGAACAGGAACGGACCAACCTTCAGCAACACGAGGCGTTGATGCGAATTCTCAGCCGGCTCGATGAGCGAGAACGAAGCATCATCATCTCGCGATTCGGCCTCGAGCAGAACACCGAACCTGAAACCCTCGAAGAACTCGGTGGCCGATTCGGAGTGACCAAGGAACGGATTCGCCAATTGGAAACCAGGGCGTTGGCCAAACTTCGGCGTATCGCCTCTGAGGAGAATCTGGACATCCCTGGAATCTAGTCAGCGAACACTCGTTGACGAGATCACCATACGGTCAAACGCTCCGTTGGACCTTCCTGTCGTTCGAACTATCTTTCGCACGCACGTCAGTCTTGTCACTGGCGTGCGTGTTTGCATTGACCGTTGTTGACACGTTGGATGTCAAGTCGATGGTGATTTACCGACAGCCTCTTCAACACCAGCGATCAGAACAACTCGCGAATTTCCCGCACGCCGCTATCAATAACCGGAATCGGCCTTTGTTGCGGTCCGGGAAGAACGTGTTCCAGATCGATTCCGAGCGAGCGGTAGATTGTCGCCACCACTTCGGATGTGGTTGTTGGACGGTCCAGCGGAAATCCCCCAATCTCGTCGCTCTGCCCCACCACCCGTCCCCCGACAATTCCACCGCCAGCGAACCAGACCGTCCAGACCTGAGGCCAATGGTCGCGTCCTCCGGCAGGATTCACCTTGGGAGTCCGTCCAAATTCCCCCAGGACAGGAACCACGGTGCTTTCCAGTAATCCACGCTCCTCGAGATCCTCGAGAAGGGCTGCGACTCCCTGATCAAACACGGGAGCCACTGTTTTTTTCATCCCTTCGATTGACGTAAACGGCACCGAACCGTGGATGTCCCAAGTGATCTCGTTGAAGACGGTGAGAAAGGTATTCACCGTGACGAAGCGCACCCCTCGCTCAATCAGCCGCCGGGCCAGCAAGAGGCATTGTCCAAACCGATTACGACCGTAACGGTCGCGCAGAGCATCGGGCTCCTGGTCGAGGGCAAAAGCCTCCCGGGCCTGGGTTGAGGTCATCAACCGGTACGCTTGTTCGAAATTGGCGTCCATCAATCGGGCTTGAGGTGACGCATCAAACTCTTTGACCGACTGGTCAACCAGGTCTCTCAGTCGACGCCGACGGTCGACACGGACCACTGGCAGTTCCGCGGGTGGAAGCAGATCCGCCACACGAAAATCCTTTACCGATGGATCCGCATTGAGCACAAAGGGGTCGTGCGGTTTCCCGAGGAAGCCCGCTTCCTGGCCGTGGGGAAGATTCCCCCCTGTCGGTCCCATCTTTTCGGGCAGCACAACGTGTGGAGGAAGATCCCCTTGACGCCCTTTCAGAAAGCCCAGCACGCATCCAACATGGGGTGTTTCCAATCCCCCTGCAAACAAACGCCCTGTCTGCAGCATCTGGTGACCGGTGTCATGGACAGCCGCTGCGGTGTGATACACTGTACGAACGTACGAGATTTTGTCGCCGTGGCGGGCCATTCCCGGAAACATCTCGGAAATCTGGATGCCGGGAGCCCGTGTTTGTATCGGCTGGAAAGGTCCACGAATCTCCAGCGGGGCCTGGGGCTTCATATCCCAGCAGTCCAACTGGCTGGGCGCTCCCAGATTGAAAATCATGATTCCGTTCTTGGCACGCTTGTTATCCACGGCGCCAGCGGCCTGCAGGGCGGAGAATTCGGCCAGCCCCAACCCAGCCCCCAAAGAGCCCACCTGCAGAAAATCACGCCGTGAGAGGCCATCGCACGTATGCGATGTTCCCCGCCCCTGTAACTGCAACATGCTTGACTCCGACGGTGAAAGCTTGGTTTCCACAGTTTTCGAAACCAGCGCAGACGCTATCCTACTCGCGGCGATTTTGGCTCCGCAAATGGATTTCCCGTTTTTCATCAACGGGAGAGTTCCCCGAGCCCTGGCCATCCTGTTCACGACCGACGCTGGCGGGCCATGCCGGGATGGCTCAAGGACTCTTGCGAAACGTTACTTCTTGCGGCGAACCCTCGCGCTGGTGGCATTCATCATATCCCCGCATGCCTTGCGGGCTTCCGCGAGGCCGGCAGCAGAGGGGCGGGGCCCGCGAACGTAGTCGAGCACCACCTTCTCCGCGGCGGCCAACTCTTCGCAGACCTGGGGGACCTCCGAGGCAATCTCCAACGGGATCCGGGTGACTCCATTCAGATCGCCATGCAACAGATCACCGGGATAGACCGCCAGTCCCCCAACGGTGACCGGGACGTTGACCGCCAGGGTATGACAGTATCCGTGAGAACAAATGGTTCCGGTCGTGAATGCGGGGAACTTGATCTTTTCGACCTGCTCGAGGTCGCGCCCCGCCCCCGAGGTGATGATTCCCCGGGCACCGAAAGACTGGTAAACCGAGCACATCACCTCTCCAAAGGTGGCCGAGACGATGGGCACATCGAGATCCTGGTAGACCATGACGGCTGGTCCCGGAAGGTTCGCATAGGCCTCGACCTGCTGGCTCATGCTGGCATACACGTCGCCATGGCGTGGCGGAGACATGCTTCGAAAGGTCGAGGTGACGGCAAACCCAACCATCGGCGGCAGGTGGGGAAAACAGGCCTTGATTGAATCGTTCATGTACCCGGCATTGCGGGGGACGACATCGAACAATTCGATCGCGTTGCAAATCGTCGGAGTGTCGTATTTGGCCAAGGCATCGAGAAGACGAGGATCGAATGGGGTGGGCATGACTCGGGATACGGATCGTTAGGAGACCGGGGGGCGGGGAAAGAACCAACTCGAAAATCGCTGACGTTCGGTACTTTACTTGTTGGACTGGAGGGTGCACAGCCGCCACTACCCGCTGCCAACACGATTCATCGATAGAATGGCTTCCAATTCAACCAGCGGGGTCCATAGTGCGGCACTGCCCTGCCGGTTTCCAACGCTCCCAGATCCGGAGCACTCCCGGCATAGTCATCATTCACCGTCGGAATGATGTCGCCAACATCCACTGCATTCGCGGTCGGCTTCAGAGAGAAGTTGAGGTCCATGGCGTGATAGACAGCGTGTCGCCGAGACGGATCGGGGGGTGAAAGTGACTCAAAGATATCGAATTCGACTTCAATCCCATTCTGCTCCTGCCCGGTTTTCCGCCGGAACGCCGCCAAATCGGGAAATGCCTGCCACTGATCTTCACGAGGCTCATAGACAGTCTCGTCAGGACGGGGAGCCAACCACAGATACTGGTCGGCCACCCCCTGATTGGGCCGAAACCCATTGAAATCGCTGCTGAATTGCCCGGTGGCGTTCGCCCAAGCCATCACTCCTCGTCCCGGTGTGTCGCGTCCCAGGAACAGATTATTGCGGAAGTGCATATTGGAAGAAGGATCCCGAATGACATTTTCCGCAATGATCGTGTTGTGCCAGACCAACAGACCGGCCGGCTTGGCGGAAAACTTGAAGGCGACGCCAGAAGGGACATGGTAGAGCAGGTTGCGTATGAAATAGACCGGCCCACCAAACGCTGGCTGGGCACTGTATCCTCCATGGGCGGCATTGACTCCCCGATTGTGCATCACCCGCACATTGTGCACCGCACCATCAGTCTCGACGAAGTCATCATTGAAGAGGTGCAAATCGTTATGGGTGATGTCGATCGAACTCGCTCGGCGGTGCGGATCCGTGGGGGGAGTCCCGTAGGTCGAGATGCCAATTCCGTCGTGAAAATAGGCAATTGCGTTGTGCGTGATCACATGCCCCGGACCATACACCTTGACGGCGTAATAACTGGTGAGTTGATGGGAGCCGTACTTGCCCGCACTGGCCCAGAGCGGCCCCGTCCAGCCAATCAGCCGATACCGGTCGTCCCTCCCTAGAAACAGATTGTCTGCGATATAAAAGTCGCTTGAGCCTTCAAATTCGGTCCAGACGCCGAAACCGATGTTCTCAAACCGACAATTCTTCACCGCCAAACCGACCGCGCCGAGCGTCTCTTTGGCCCCCGCGAAGATGGCTACATCGGTGTTGCGGAAGGTCAGCCCGTCGAACAGGTGATGACGGGTCGCCATCACATCGAACAGGCGGTGGTTTCCCGCTCCGTCGAAAATCACCTCACCATCCCCGGCTGCCTGGATCGTGATGGGACGGTCGACGGTCCCCTTCGCGGTCAACAGAAAAGTCCCGTCGAATGGAGCCATCTGCGGATCGACATAATTGAGTCGCTCCGGGCGGTACAGCCCAGCGTGCACCTTAATGACATCCCCGGGCTGAATTCGTCTTTCCCAGACCATGTTCCAATCTCCCAGACCAGCCCCATAGTAGGCCTGCAAAAGACTGGAGAAATGCGGTTCTTCTCTTTCTCCCTCGTGATCGGGAGGATAAACATGCAGAACTCTGCCCCCCGTGGCAGGCTGGGGCTCGCGGCGGGTCCGGATCTTGATGGTTTGCTCCGCCGCGCCCTCCACGCCGTCGGGATCCAAGACCTGCAAATGCACTTCGTATTCGGTATCCGACTCAAGATTGAGCACGCTGCCGGCGAAACCATGGGGAACGGTGTAATCCAGATTCTCACGCCGCCGGTAGATCTGCTCTCCACCGATACGCAGCAGGGGAAGGGAGCGACGCCAGTTCGAATCGCCCTTCGCCCGAAACCGAACCAGACAGGTCGCATTGCGGTTGTCGTCACCCGTTAGCGGCCACTCAAAACCCAGATTGTTCAGGGTGGGATGCTCCAGCACCAACTGCCCCAACGTAACCCGGTCTTCCGCCCACACCCAAGTCCCAGCCTGTAATACACACGAGAGCAATCCAAGACCGCCCAAGCACAACCAGCTTCGCTTCATCGGGACGCCTCCCAATTCATTGCTGTGGAATCCTCACCGCCATCTTCAGGCGACGGCCCGCCCTGCCATCGAAGCCATACCAATCGAGTCCGCACCGATGGCGCAAGACTCACTGCACCCAGTCACACTAGGGCAACAGGGTGGTCTCGATGGGTTGTACGAAATCTGACGACAGATTGGCCACCTCAGACACCTGCATCTCTCCCTCCTGCAGCCAGAATCGGTACCGCACAGCGAGCGGGCGATCCTCGGTCAATTCATACTCGAAGTAGCTGCCGAACCGTCCGTAATCCCGTTCGCTGAAGCGGGCCTCCTTCGGGTTCTGCGGGCGGTCGAGAAAACAGGCGGTGTAGCGCTGATCATCGACCACAAATGACAGGGCATGCCAGGGAAGATTCACGTGGCTCGAATGGTCTGGCCAGTTACGGAATTGCCCCGGTTCTCCGCGACCATCCGGTCGCAAGTAATAGGTCTGCGATGCGGTCTTGTCGGGGACCTTCTGGGTTGCCCGGAACTGAAACCCGGCATGCTGTGGATCGCCGTCGAGCTTCACCCGTCCTACACGAGTCGTCAAATGCGAGGCCAGTTCGAGAAACACTCCCCGCGAACTGTTCCAGGCAGTCAGCTCACGTAGTTCGTCCACAAACACCTTCCCGTCTTGACCGTGCCAGGCCACTCGACAGAGGTGACGGCCCAAGACAGGTCCAACTTCGGACCGTTCGAAGCCTTCGTGAGACTGCGACTCTCCCTTGTTGCAATGCCAGGTATCGGCCGTCTGTGCGGCTCCATACGAAATTCGATTGAAGCCAAAAAACAGTCCCCGATGATGGGGAAACAACCCTCCCGGTCCTTTGGTCAGCAGAATTTTTCCCTGCGGATCAAAAACGTGGTGATAGGGCTTATAGGTCTCTCCCCGCTTCTCCGGCGTCGATTCATCCAGTGTGGGATGCACGTATCTGAGCACGGGCCGTCCTCCCCACAACAACTCGGTCTGCCCCGGGCAGGGAGACTGCCACACAAAGCAACGCCCCTCGGCCAGAACATCGGTTTCGATGGCCGCCGAGACTTCGCGGGACTCGCCGCTCGGGAGATCAGGAACGATGAACACCAGCCATCCTTTCACCAACGCCTCCTCACCGGGAGACGGTGCGATCACCTGACCTGGCAGTGGCTGATTGGTGATTCCCTTGATCCACACTTGAGAGGTGGAAGGGAGCGGCTTCTGCAGAGGAATCTTGACTGTCGACTCCCGGCGTGGGATGGCACCGGCTGAGATCCGAAACTTCATATTCACGCTCTCCGCCTGCACAGACAGGGGAAGAACGAGGCCCCAGAGGGCCAGCCAGAAGCAACAGCGACTCATGGCAAACATCTTTCGCCGGGGGGAATCGTGAATGGGAAGGCTCTGTCACTGGCAGTGACACTAATCGCACATCGTGGGTACCGCAATTCCACAGGGTGCGGTCCGCTGCGATGGATCCACCGGACGAAATGCCAGAGGCATCACAGATGCAGTAACATACCGTGGTCGAGTCCCCGCTGTTCCTGTCCCTCTTCCACGGTGAATTCCAATGCCCGGTCGAACGACAGACCCTATCCTCGTCTCCTGGAAGTCGTGGCTTCCCCAGTTGCCCCTCCTCGTGTGGTGCTTCGTGTTGTTCCCGGAAACCACCAGGGCACTGGAGCCCGGCCCGATTCCCCAATGGATCTGGACCTCCCGCGATCAGGCACGGGGCGCGGTGGTGGAATTTCAACGCCGCTTCACCCTTCGGGAACTGCCCAAGCAAGCGTCGGCTTGGATGTTGGCAGACGACCAGGCAGACCTTCTGATCAATGGTGTGCTGGCACAGCAGGTCACGGGAACACGACGAATTCAGTTGGTCGATGTCACCGGGCATTTGAAAGAGGGGGTCAACGAGTTGGTCTGTCGCGGTGTGAATCAGGAGGGAGCAGCCGGGATCGCCCTGATGCTGATCCTGCATCGGCACCAGGCACCAGTCGAGGTTCTGGTCAGCGACCCGCATTGGTGGACCCGAGGAGAGAACGGCGAAGAGGTTCCTGTTCGCAGCCTGGGTTTGTTGGGAAACCTCCCCTGGGGGAATCCGGAGGGCGAGTCGGAAGACTATTACCAGTGGAAAAAGGCCCTCGGGCAGAATCTGGCACAGGAGGCTGCCAAAGTGGGGATTTTACCAGGATTTGAAATCGAATTGGTCCGCAGTTCCTCCGCCGGTGAAGGCTCGTGGATCAGCCTGACATTCGACCATCGTGGGCGGATTATCCTGGGACGGGAGGGGAAGGGCTTGTTGCGATACTCGCTTCCCCCGGGTGATCGCATGGAGGTGATCAATGCGAGCCTGGAGGAATGCCGCGGAGTTCTGTTTGCCGGTCGTTCACTGTTCGCCAATGCCAACAACTCACGGGCACTGTTCCGTCTGCGCGACAGCGATGATGACGATCAGTTCGATGAAGTCACCCTGCTGAAACAGACCGAGGGAGGTGTTGGCCATGGCCGGAATGCCTTGGCACTGGGACCGGATGGAATGGTTTACTGCATCCATGGAAACAACGTTCGAAGTCATACACCCGATCTCTCTCCCCAATCGCCTCTGCGGAATCAGGCTGAGGATCAACTTCTTCCCTGCGAATGGGACCGATTCCTGTTCGACGCGGATGCCAAGGTCCCGGCGGGTCATGTGACCCGGATCGATCCCAACGGCGGCCGTTGGGAACTGGTCGCGGGAGGCTTCCGAAACCCCTACGGACTTGCTTTCAACTCCGAGGGAGAACTGTTCACTTTCGATGCCGACAACGAGGGGGACTTGGGAACTCCGTGGTACCGCCCCAATCGCATCCACCACATCATCTCTGGGGGTGATTATGGTTTCCGCCAGGGAACGGCCAATCGAGACCGGGGATTCCCTGAGCACCTTCCAGCCGTTGTCGACATTGGGCTGGCCTCGCCCACTGGGGTAAAGTTCGGCACGCAGAGTCACTTCCCCGCCAAATACCAACGGGCCCTTTATGCCCTCGACTGGTCTTACGGCCGAATCTATGCCGTTCATCTCATCCCCTCGGGGGCTGGCTATGTCGCCACGGTGGAGAAGTTTCTCGAAGGGTCACCATTGAATGTAACCGACCTCACCTTCGGCCCCGATGGGGCGATGTACTTCACCACGGGTGGCCGGGGAACACAATCGGGCCTGTACCGGGTTCGCGCGCTTGGGACGAGCCCTCCCTCGATCCTCGAAGAATCGACCGCAGAATTGCCGTTTACGGCCGATGCCCGACGGTTGCGACACCAACTTGAGTCGTTCCACACGCGAATCGATCCAAGTGGGTTGGAACTGGCGTGGGCCTGTCTGGGGAGTCGTCAGCCGACCCTGCAGCATGCTGCCCGGGTCGCGCTGGAATCACAGCCCTGGGATCTCTGGAAAGACCGGGCTCTAAACGAGAATCCGACGGAAGAAAGGGGGGCGGCGGCGGCTCTCTCCCTGGCTCGTGTCGGACCTGCCGAGCTCCAACAACCGCTGTTGAATCATCTGGCGGAAACAGCATTCCAGCCGAACGCCTGGAAACAGTTGTCCATCGCCCGCCGACTGGCGGTTCTGAGGGCTTTGACAGTCAGCCTTGCGCGCATGGGGCGTCCCAACCTGTCCATCTGCCGGGACTGGGCGCTACGTCTCGAGCCCCTATTTCTCTCCGATTTCCGGGATCGCTGGAATCCAGACGCCCCCCTCGTTGATCAATGGATGGCAGAACTGCTGGTTTATTTCGATTCCTCCCAAATTGTTGCCAAGACTCTGTCCTGGAGCGAGACTCTCGAATCGCCGGCGGAACGACTGCGATTCTTGTTCCTGCTCCGTTCGGCCAGGGTGGGGTGGACCGCGCCACTGCGCCGGCAGTACTTCGAGTTGCTGCAGGGACTCGATCATCATCCTGGCGGAAACCTGCTACCCGTCGCGCTTGACTCTCTGAGGAACGAAGTGCTGGCGAAGGTTCCCGATGACGAACGTGGTGAGCTCGACAGGCTGTTCTCGTCTGAAGCCGATCCCTTCATCGAACAACAACGGCAATTGGCCCAGCGCCCCGTGGTCCGCCATTGGGACGTCACGGACCTCGCGCGGATCCTGCAACACGAACATCAACCCGATGCGGAGGCGGGAGCGCGGTTGTTCGAGCAGGCACTCTGCGTTCGCTGTCACCGTGTGAATGGAACTGGGGGCTCCGTCGGTCCGGAACTCAGCCGGGTCGCCAATCGTTTCGGCCCCCGGGATTTGCTGGAGATGATTGTGGATCCGCACAAGACCATCGACGACAAATACAAGCAGACCCAGTTGGAAACGAAGCAGGGGAAGGTGTTTGTGGGACGTCTGGTCGGCGGAGATGACCTCAGCCTGATCCTCGCCCCGGATGCTTTTCGCCCTCGTCAGACGATCAAGCTTCTTCGGGATGACATCGAGTCGCAGCAGGTCTCGGACACTTCGCCGATGCCGGCTGGCCTGCTCGACACACTACACCCCGCGGAAATTCTCGATCTGCTCGCGTTTTTGAGACGGGATCAGGTGGCCGTGCCACGGAAATGACGAGCGCGGCGAACAATTGATAAACTGATGGACCGGATTCGAGCGACGAGCTTCCTCAGTAAAACGCACCACATTTCCCTCTCCTGCCCGGAGATCACCTGATGCTGACCTGGCTCACCCTGGGAATCGCCCTGGCATCCCCACCGATCTCAGCCGGGCTGCACGATCGGACGCTTTGTGTGGATGGACTGCGTCGTTCCTACCTGGTCTATGTGCCCCAAGCGATGGATCCAGCGGCGCAGTGGCCTGTCATCCTGGCATTTCACGGTGCCGGGGCGAATGCACGTCAGATGCTGCGTCTGACGGGACTGAATGAGAAGGCCGATCACAGCCGATTTGTGGTTGTGTATCCGGAAGGGACAGGAGTCGGTCCCCTGAAGTCATTCAACGGTGGCGGTCGGGGAGGCCCCATGGCCGAACGGGACGTGGATGATGTTTCATTCACCAGTGCTCTGCTGGATGACCTTGCCAGCCTGATTCCGGTCGATTCCTGCCGGGTCTTTGCGACCGGGATCTCGAATGGGGGCATGATGTGCCATCGGTTGGCCGCCGAACTTCCAGAACGGATCGCCGCCATTGCCCCCGTGGCGGGAACCCTGGCAGTCACCCCGACCGCACTGCCGCGAGGAGTCTCGATCATGCACTTTCATGGCCGCAGCGACGGGATCGTCCCCTGGAATGGTCCCAACCTGCTGACCCCCCGATTTCTCGCTTTTCAGTCAGTCGACGCAACGATTGAGACATGGCGCCGGCTCAACGAATGCCCGGATGGCTGGATGATGTCGGAGTACGAAAACGTCTCACGCGATGGCACTCTGGTGCGACGTCACGACAGCCATCCCGGGAGGGATGGTGCCGAAGTGGTGCTGCTGGAAATTGAAGGGGGCGGCCACACATGGCCCGGACGCCCTACCGTGTTGCTCTTCTTGGGAAAGACGACAAGGGATATTTCCGCGAACGACCTCATGTGGAATTTCTTCGAACGGCATCCTCTTCCCGCGCCTTGAGCAGGCAAACCGGCGATCGACCGCATCCCCCATGCTGCAGCGTGACGATCACCGACGTCTCTGGGGAGATTTCGGCGGGCGCTGTGAGGCGCGGTTTTCAAAACCCAGTCCGGCCATCTGCCGAGCAAAGTACAGACCGGCGAAGATCTTGGGATCGGCCAAACGATTCCCCCGAATCCGGCGTTTGAGCCAGCTCTCGACCTCGTCGAGTCGAACCAGGTGAATGTCGATCTGCTCTCCTTCCACGCCGCCCCCTCGCCCCACTCGCTCCAAGCCTGTCGCCAGAAAGAATTCGACCGTCTCGGTCCCAAACCCGGCCGAGACCGGGCCTCCACACAAGCGCTTCATGCCGCGTGCCCGGAAGCCGGTCTCCTCGAGCAGTTCCCTCCGGGCGTGCGTGCGGGAATCGGGATGATCGTCCCCCGGAACGTCTCCCACGAGCCCGGCGGGCAATTCAAGCACCCGGGCCTGCATAGGGACGCGAAATTGCTCGACAAGCACCAGTTCCCCGGCTGAAGTGACCGCCACAATCACCACAGCAGGCCTGGGATGAACTCTTTCGGCATATTCCCACTTGCCGCGCCGAGCCAACCTCAGGAAGCGCCCCGCCGCGAGAATTTCCGGTGTGTCTGCCGTCTGCATGGGACTGATGACAGCCGATAAAAGAAGTAGGGGACGGGAACAGTTCCAGAATCATCTCGGTTGAATGGTGATGTCGCACGAGACGGAGCAGCATGTGCGGTCAGGATCACCCGGAACCGGTACAGCCGATTTCTGCGGAACAATCGGGACAATGCGAGACTGCCTCCTTCTTTGTTGTTCGTCAACCCCCTAGAATTTCTCGGTGTGGACCTTCTGTTCCCCAAGGAGGAGATTCGTTGATGCTTCCATTCCTCACAGCGCTGCCGGTCTACAATGAAGCCTCCCACATTCCAGGAGTGCTGAAAGAGGTTCGTCGGTACAGTGATCGGATTCTCGTCATCAACGATGGATCCCGTGATGCCACAGCGGACACGTTGGCGTCCATTTCAGGCATCGAGGTGGTGACCCATCCCCAAAACCTGGGATACGGTGCCGCACTGCGAAGCGCGTTTGATTTCGCCTTGAAGTCGGACGCCGAGGTGCTGGTGACCATTGATTGCGATGGTCAACATGAACCACGGCTCATTCCCGCACTGGTCAAGGCCCTCACTGATGATGTCGACATCGTGTCTGGCAGCCGTTATCTCAAGGAACATGTCGGTGACAATGCAGCTCCCGAGGATCGTCGGCGGATCAATCGCCTGATCACCCAAGAGGTGAACGATCGCCTGAGTTTACATTTGACCGATGCTTTCTGCGGATTCAAGGCGTACCGGGTGAGTGCTCTGCGACATTTCGAAATCACCGAGACGGGATACGCCATGCCGTTGCAGGTCTGGGTCCAAGCCGTCTCGGCTGGCCTGCGGATTGTGGAGTTTCCCGTTCCAAGGGTCTATCTTGACGAGCAGCGCTCGTTTGGCGGCTCGCTCGACGACGGAGCCATACGGCTGGCCCACTACCGAGAGGTCCTCGATCGAGCCGTGTCGACACATCCCGTTCCCAGCTTGGCTTGCTTGTCGACTGCCGCAGGCTGACCCTCAAAACCCTCCGAATCCATGTCTGCCTCCCCGCAACCGCCTGTCCCAGCCTCTTGCGGGGGGGCTACCACGGAAAGGCGGTTTTCCCGCTCGCAGCTCCGATCGCCAACCGTCGATCGGGGACTGTTGCAAATTCCTCCGCTGTCTCGCCTGAAGCGCATCGTGGAAGCGAATGCGGTGGCCTTCGAGAGGCTCCGCTGCACAGGCGAATGGCTCGAGGATCTCCGCCCCTGTGCGGAAGAGCGGCAGACTGTCCGAACCGAAGTCTGGCTCTCCGCTCGACGTTGGACACAACAACTGTTGGCGGCAGCCAGCCCAGCGCCGCACACCAAATCGATTACCTCGCTGTTGTCCGAGCGGTTTGCTGCCCCGAACTTGACCAGTGCGAGGTGGGTGGTGACTGGTCATCAGCCAGCCCTGATTCATCCCGGAGTCTGGATCAAGAATCTCGCCGTGGCAGAGTTGTCCCGGCGGCTGGAGTCGGGGGTCGGGCTGAACCTGATTGTTGACAACGACATTGCCCCATCTCCGAGTGTGCTGATTCCTGCGGGTACTCCTGAGGTACCCCACTGGGAATCCCTCGCCTACGACACCACCCTCGGAGCCGCCCCCTGGGAAGAGACACGGGTGACTGACCGCGAGCTGTTTGGGTCGTTTGGCATTCGGGTGGAGCAAGCACTCTCGTCCTGGGGCATTGTACCCCTCGCAGTGGAGTTCTGGCCGCGAGTTTTACAGGCGGAACGGGTGCTGGGAAATCCTGGTTGGGCGTTCGCAGCAGCCCGCGCGGTGACCGAGTGGTCGTGGGGATCTGGCAATCTGGAACTGCCCCTGAGCGAACTATGCCAACTCCCAGGTTTCCACCGGTTTGTCGTCCGACTGCTCAACCAGTTGCCGCGATTCCATTCCGTCTACAATCAGGCTCTGTCCAACTATCGCCAGACCTATCGCATCCGTAGCCGCACGCATCCTGTACCCGATCTGCGTGCCGATCACGACTGGCTCGAGGCACCGTTTTGGATCTGGCTTGCCGGTGACAGGCAGCGGCGTCGACTGATGGTCCGAAAGGTCGACGACCAACTGGAATTGTCCGATGGCCATGATTTTTTCGAGACACTGCCAACCGCCAGCTCCGGCCTGTCTGCGGCGGTCGATGTCCTGGGTAGACTGGCCCACCGGGGAATCCGCCTGCGAACCCGTGCGCTGACCACCACGCTTTTCTCGCGGCTGTACCTGGCCGATCTCTTCGTCCATGGAATCGGCGGTGCCAAGTATGACGAGATGACCGACCAGATCATCCGTGATCTGTGCCAGATGCAGCCGCCGCAGTTCGCAACCCTGTCAGCCACAGTGAGGCTTCCCCTACCCTCGTTCCCGATGAACGCCCGAGTCTTCCGGCAACGCATCCAGGACCTGCGAAGTGCCGAGCAACATCCTGCTGGCTATCTCGATCATCCCAGTGACAATCCGACCCACACTCTGCTCTCCGAAATGAACCTCCTGATCGCCGAGCAGCAGGCGTTCCGCCGGGGGGAGGCGGAGGGAACTTCGCAGGCGGGTTCGGGAGCGCGACGATTTCGGCGGTTTCAACAGATACGGCAGCAGCTGAGAGCAGCCACCGAACAAACCCGAAGACAACTGACCCAGCATTTGGCGGAAGCGGAGCGACAGCTAGCCGCCAATCGGATTCTGTGCAGTCGTGAGTATGCATTCTGCCTGTTTCCCCCCGAACTGCTGAGGAGTTTCTTCAGAGATGCCTGCAGCGCCATCGACTGAGCGAACCACTCCCAGCTGGTGGGATGCCCTGATTCTCGTGGTCGGGCTGTTGCTGATCGGGATCGGCAGCGGCTGGTTGAACCAGAGGCCGCCATCGTGGGGCTGGGTGGTGGTGGGGGTTCTGATCGCAGGTTGGGGCTGGAGCAGTGGCGGTTGGCGCTGGCTGACCGAGATTCCCGGATCGGCGATCGCCTTTGTGCTGGGGGGGGGAAATCCACAAGCCCGTCGGTATGGTGCACGGCTGACACCTGAAGCGCTTGTCTACAGCCTGTTCATGGTGGTCTTGCTGCTCGGTGCACTGCTGGGCCATTCGAACATGCTGTTGCTCGTCTTCGCCCTGCTGGCGGGAGCACTGATTCTCAACGGCTACGCAACCATCCTCGTCTTGCGACAGATCCGGGGACGCCGCGTCCTGCCCGACATGGTCTTCGCGGGACAACCCTTTTCGGTCCAGATCGAACTGACCAACCGCAAACGTTGGCTGAGTTCCTGGCTTCTGCTGGTCGAAGACCGTCTGCGTCAGGGATCGCAAGAACACCATCCCTCAGTGCTGTTTGAACGCATTCCTCCTCAGACGACCCGTCTCGCTTCGTTTCAAGTCTGTGCCCCCACCCGGGGGGTACTCGACTTTCTTTCTCTGCGGGTTTCGTCCCGGTATCCACTCGGCCTGTGGGAGCGTGGCTTTGACCTGAATGTGTCCGAAGGGGTGCTGGTCCTTCCCCGGGTGGGACAGTTGACCGGCCGCTTCCGCGAAGCGCTCCGCACACAACAGAGAACACAGTTCGACGCGCCGGCCCGAACCGGGGTCTTCGACGAAGAGTTTCATCGTCTGCGAGAATTTCGACCGGGTGACAGTCGACGGGCGATCCATTGGCGGACCACGGCTCGGAGGAACGAGTTGATGGTCCGGGAATACCAGGAACAGCACGATCCTGAATGGTTGTTGCTGGTCGATCTCTGGATGCCTGCACAGCCTGGTCCAGCCGATCGCGAACGAATCGAGACCGTCATCTCATTCGTGGCCAGTTGTTGTGCAACCCGTGCCCGCACAGGCCGGAACACCGGACTGCAACTTCTGGTCTGCGGGCGGCAGTTTGTCTCTCTGGGAGAACCCGGGCAAGGACTGACGCTGCGGGATGCGCTCGAGTCGCTGGCTGTTGCTCAGGGAAGTCCGACGCCCGAAATCGGCGAGCTCAAGAACATTCTGGAGCGGAGCCAGGAAGATGCTTCGCGGAAATTGTTCATCTCAGCTCATCCACACTCACGGACACGCCTTGAGGAACAGTTGCGGATCACGGATCGATTCGATGTTTTGAGCCAGCAATTTGAATGCCCCGATTCGGACGGCATCCCCCTGGAAGACCAATTCGAACTCGATCCGCCGCATGGTCTGGAGACCCTCCGATGAGGCTTCACGAGGTGTTTGTCACCAGCCTGTTCGCCTTGGTCATTCTGGGCTCGGGGATGCTCTGGCTGGGAGAGGGTGCCTTCTTCCCGGGAGGATTGACCATCCTGGTGACGATTCTGGCATTTTTATTCAACGAGCGGGGACCAAGGTGGTCCCTGGGGCTCTGGAGCACGAATAGCCTCGGACTTCTCGCCGCGGCCGCCACTGTGGGGGAATTCCTGGGTCCCAGTCTGGAAGGAAGACTTCTCTCGGGAGCCCATTTCCTGTGCTATCTGACGTGGATCATTCTCTTCCAGAAAAAGCGCTCCCGGGAATATTGGCTGCTGGGAGCCTTTGTGTTGCTGTTGGTGGCGGTGGGCTCGGTCCTGACGACTTCTGGCCTGTACGGGTTGCTGGTTTTGGTTTTTGTGCTCCTGATGCTCTGGACCATGGCAGTCGGAAACATGCTGTTCCGCGCACAGGAACTCAATCTCGTGGAGACCGAACCCCAGCAATCCCACGAGGCCCATGGGGAGCTGGGGGGCAGACCTCTCTCGACCAAATCGCCACCCAACCCCCCAGCAGCCCTGCGGATGCGACATGGCGTCTGCCTGGAAACTGCCGGGCATTGGCTGCAGCCACGATTTGTCTTCAGCCTGGCCCGGATGGCGATTCTCGGGCTGTTGATGGGCGTCGTGGTCTTCCTGTTGGTTCCTCGGTTCTGGATTGGACCAGCGAGCCCTTTTCTGAACGCCGCCATTGGCGGTGGACGAACCGCCACGGGCTACTCAAAGAGCCTGCGACTGGGAGGTCTGGGGGAGATTTTGGAAGACAGCACTCGCGTGCTCCAAGTGCGGGTGTTCGACCGCGACAGCGACACATCCCTGCGGCTGGAGGAACTGGCAGCCCTGCAGGGGCTTGATGAGCCCTACTTCCGCGGTGACATTTTCGATGTGTACCGCGCGGGTCAATGGTTGACCGGAGACCGTGTGGGGAAGCCTGCGACGGTCCCATGGACCCCCAAGACCAGCGGGTTGATCCGCCAGGAATACAAGCTCGACGAGGAGATCGAGACCGCAGTGGTTGCGATGCGTCCCGCAGATCTCGCCTACTCCATTGATCCTTCGCGTCCGCTGGACAGGGCGAGTTTCACCTACACCTTGACGGCCAACGATTTCCAGGTGCCGCTGCGCGAGTACTTCGTCTGGTCGCGACGGGATGCTCATTCCGATCTGCCTCCCATCGCCAAGCAGACACCTGGTGGGCTTCCCGACTTCCTCGACCAACGCTATCGCAGCTTTCCGAAAGACTTGGTTCGGGTCAAAGAACTGGCCGATCGAATCGTGGGGGAAGTCACTGCTGCAGGACCTTCAATCGAACGACAGGTTGCCGATCGACTGATCACCCACCTGAGGGATTCCGGAGAATTCTCCTACACCCTGCAGCAGCAGCGGTCCGATTTCAGCGTGGACCCGCTGGAGGACTTTTTGTTCAACACCCGACAGGGGCACTGTGAGTATTTCGCGACAGCGCTGGTGATCATGTTGCGGACCCAGGGAGTCCACAGTCGTCTGGTGACCGGATACAAGGGGGCGATCGAAAACCGGAACTCGGGCTGTTATGAGGTGCAGCGGAGGCACTCACACGCTTGGGTGGAAGCATGGATTGATGGCCAATGGCAGACCCTCGATGCGGTGCCCTTGGCCCGTGATGAGGAAACGCGGAGGTTTAATATTGAGCGCGGTTTCTGGGGAAACACACGCGAGTCGCTCTCTTCGCTGTGGTCAAACTACTTTGTCTCGATGTCGATCGATCGGCAGCAGTCTCAACTGTATGCTCCCCTCACGAAAGTCTGGAATGGAATCAAGGGGACGTTCACACAGGTTTTTGAATGGATGCGGGATTTATTCTCCGCCGATCCCTCCTCCGGGGGCCTCTACCGCGACTGGGGCCCCTGGCTGTTGTCGGCCATGGTCCTGGGCGTAGGACTGCTGCGATGGTTGTCTCAGTCGGGAGCCCTCAGTGCCGCCCGGAAACCCGGTGAAACCCAGGGGGGCTGGTTTGGCATCGTCTCGCATCTGCTGGGACGCTGGTGGCAACCCCCCTCTCCCGAGGAGCAATCCATTCGCTTCTACCAGTCATTTGAGGAAATCCTCGCCCGCCGCGGCCTGATCCGTCCACAGGGACAAACCCAACAAGAGTTCGCCAGCCAAATCGAACACGATCTGGCCCCACCACTTGCCGCCTCGCAGCTTTCGGGATTTCCGCAGCGACTCACCCGGCTGTTCTATGAGGTGAGGTTTGGTGAACGCCCCTTGCCCAGCGAGGACCTGGAACTGATCGAGCGGCAGCTAGGTCAACTGGCCACTGTGTTGGACTCGATTCCCCCCCTCAAGACCGGCTCCCAAGTCTTGGGATAGCCTTCCGTGGTTCGACGGCCCGGTCTCATCAGTCCGAGCATCCCCAGATGATCATCCGATCGGCACAGAGAGCACAACCGGATCTCGCCCACCAAGAGGCGATCGGCACCGGAGGTGATCACCTCACTCCTGGAATGCCTCTCTCGAACGGTTCTCTTCGGCGGCAATAATACACAAAAGAATAAGTGGTCTTTTGCTACCATTGATCTCGGCTTCTCCCCTGCCTCGTGTTCAAAAACCTCACTAACGACCACCCCTTGTGACGGTCGATTTTGAGCAGTAACATATCAACGTTGTTTGACCCTTGTCATGACGAGGCTTGGCGATGCTGCGCATTTTGAGTTCTCCCAAGCGAATGTGTGACGGCGTGACTCGCCGGGATCTGCTGCAGGTGGGCGGACTGTCTGCGTGTGGCTTGGGACTCCCGCATCTTCTCGAACGTGAAGCCGGTGCGGAGGGGGTTGACGTCGCTGGATTCGGACGGGCCAAGAACTGCATCCTGATCTATCTCTATGGCGCGCCCAGCCAACTCGAAACGTTCGACATGAAACCGAACGCGCCTGTCGAGATCCGGGGGACGATGAAGCCGATTCCCTCGGTCTTGCCAGGATTGGACGTGTGCGAGCACCTGCCGCATATCGCCCGAATGACCGACCGCATCACGGTCGTGCGATCGATCACTCATCCCTATCCGATCCACGGAGTCGCCTTCGCCACAACTGGCATTCCGGCCATCGATGTCGCGATGGAGTTGGCCCCAAACGACTCCCGGCACCACCCCTTCTTTGGGTCAGTGCTGCAATACCTCGACGAACACAACACGAAACTGCGCCGCAGCGAGGTTCCTCAAAATGTGGCTCTCCCCTTCCCCTTTTCCAGCCAGCGCGTTGGAGAAGTCAACCGGGCGGGTCCCTACGCGTCGTACTTGGGCTCGACCTACAACCCGACTTGGACCGAGTTTGAAGGCAAGTCGGCGGGCACTGTTGTGAAGACCTTGCGGGATATGAAGGTGGATGTTCCCGACCCTTACGTGGCCTGTGAAGCAAATGGATACTTCCGATTTTCGGCCGCGGGTCCGCAACCCGATCTGTCACTCGATCGCCTCGACCGGCGCCGCTCGTTGCTGCAGCAGTTCGATGACCGCCGTCGCGAGTTTGATCAGACACGGGATGGGGCGACATTGAGCCGTTACCAGCAGTTGGCCTTCTCGATGTTGACCTCGCCGAAGGTGACAGAAGCCCTGGATGTGCGTCGCGAGTCTGAGGCAACCCGCCAGCTCTACGGCATGACCCTGTTCGGACAGGCGTGCCTGGGGGCCCGCCGGATGATCGAGGCCGGAACCCGGCTGGTCAGCGTCTTCTGGGACGAATACGGCTTGGCAGGTGATGCCTGGGACACTCACTGGAATCACTATCCCAGGATGATCGATCAACTGCTGCCTCCGTTTGACAAGGGGTTTTCCGGACTGGTCCTCGACCTGGAACAACGCGGCCTGCTCGACGAGACACTTGTGGTTGTGTTGAGCGACCATGGTCGCACGCCCAAGCTCAACAATGCCGCGGGGGGGGGCCGCGATCACTGGTCGCAGGCCTACTCCCTGGCGTTTGCCGGGGGGGGGATCGCCAAGGGGCGCGTGGTGGGGGCCACCGACAAGGAAGCGGGCGCACCGATTGACCGCCCGGTCTCTCCCAAGGATCTGCTGGCGACGATGTATCACCTTCTGGGATACGACCCGCACACCCGCATCCCCGATCGAGCTGGGCAACTCATTCCCCTGGTTCCCGAAAGCTGCGGTGTGGTTCCGGAGATGCTCGCCTAGATTTATCACATCAGGCAGCCTGGGACGGCAGATGGCCCCCCGTCTTCAGCCCCGAGCGTGGTCGCACACAAGCTGTTCCCGCAGCAATTCAATCGGATGCAGCGGCCGCTGCCCAGTGCCATCGAGAACCTGATGACGACAAGAGAACCCAGGCGCGCAGACCGGGGAATCGCCCGTTTGCGACACATGAGCCCGGACAGCGGGAAACAGCACACGCTCGCCAATTTGCTGGCTGATGTCGTAATGCTCATACCCGAATGAACCGGCCATTCCGCAACATCCCGAGTCCACCTCGCGGACGCTCAGCCCGGGAACCAGCCCCAGGGCCTGCTTGGTTCCCTGGGTCCCCACGAGGGCCTTTTGCTGGCAGTGGCCGTGCAGCAGCACCTGTCCGGCGCGTGGGCGGAATTGCAGCGGGACTTCGCCCGACTTGACTCGGGCCGCCAGCCAGCCATCCAGCAGGTGCGCCCGCTGCTTGACACGATGCGTTGCCTCGGACGGGAACAGATCGGGGTACTCGTCGACCAAGGTCAACAGGCAACTGGGCTCAACCCCCAGGATGGGGATGTTTTCGCGTGCATACTCGTCGAGGATGGCGACATTGCGTCGAACCAGCGATTTCGCCTGGTCCAGCAATCCCTTGGAGATAAAGGGGCGGCCGCAACACCACAGATTGGCCCGCTCGACTTGGTATCCGGCCGCTTCCAGCAACTCCACGGCGCTTTGGTTGACCCCAGGCTCGCAGTAGCTCGTGAGACAATCGTCGAGCAGCAGCACGCGGCCCCGACTGCCAGCCCCCACCGGCGATCGATGTCGGTCGAACCAGCGGGGAAAGTTTCGCCAGACGAACTTGGGCAGAGGGCGTCGACGATCAATGCCGGTCAGCCACTCGCGGAGACCACGTCCAACCCCAGAAAACCAGTTCGAGAACGGGGCGAAAGCCGAACCCAGCCGGTTGATCCAGCCCGCATTCGCCAACAACCGGGTCCCCAGAGACGGGGTATTGGCCGCGTAATAGTGCCCCAGAAACTCTACCTTCAGCTTGGCGACATCCACATTGCTGGGGCATTCGGCCTTGCAGCCCTTGCACATCAGGCAGAGATCCATCACATCCCACATCCGCCGGGACGTCAGCGCTCCGGGGGCCAGTTGTCCGGTGAGAGCCAAACGCAGGGCATTCGCCCGGCCCCGGGTGGACTGCTCCTCATCGAGGGTGACCATGAACGAGGGGCACATGGTTCCAGTGGCCGTCTTGCGGCACACCGCCGACCCGTTGCACGCCTCGGCGGCGGCCAGGAACCCCTGACCGGGAGCTCCTGCGAAGGTCGCTTCGCGGGTGAAATCCTGAAAGGTTTCGAGCTGAGCCCCCGGATAGTTCACCCCGTAGCGGAGATTGTCGGTCGGAGAAGGAGTCTCGGTCACTTTCCCGGGATTCATCAGGCTGAGCGGATCGAACAGCCTCTTGACCTGCCGGAACGCCTCAAACAACTGCGGACCAAACAGACGCAGGTTGTGATAGCTGCGGGCCAGTCCGTCACCGTGCTCGCCGGTCATCGCTCCGCCAAATTCCTGAACGAGTTCGGCCACCTCATCAGAGACCGCCTTCAGGATCGCCAGGTCTCCAGCCGTCTTGGTGTCGACCATCGGTCGGATGTGTAGGCAGCCGACCGATGCATGGCCGTAGTAGGCCCCGGTAATTCCATGCTTGGTAAGAATCTCACGGAATTTGCGGGTAAACCGGGCTAGTTGGGTCGGATCGACTGCGGTGTCTTCGACGAAGGCAATCGGCTTGCGGGCACCGGGAATGCTCAGCAGCAGCGGAGCTCCGGCTTTTCTGCAGTTCCAGATCTGTTCCCGTTGCTCAGCCGACGTCGCGGGGAGGAAGCGATCGAGCCCAGGCCAGCCCCGCAGTTTCTGTTCCAGCAACTGGAGAGAGTCCCGGACGACTACCTCGGAATCGGCCGAGACTTCGACGATTAACAGCGCCTCGGGGGTCCCCGAGACAAACTCCAGTGACTTGCGGTACTTCAGGTTTTGCCTTGAAAGTTCGACGATGTTTCGGTCGAGCAGTTCCACGGCGGAGGGATCGCATTCGAGGATCGTGGGGGTTGCCTCGAGCGCCGCATCAATCGTGCGGAATTCGAGCAGGACCACCCCTCGTTCTCGTGGCAGTGCCACCGCGTGCAATAACGCACCGGTGACCGTGCCCAGAGTTCCTTCGGCTCCCACGAAGATTCGAGACATGTTGAACTCGGACCGGTCTCCCCACGCCCGATCCAGTTCCCGAACCACGGCCGGCTGCGGCATCTGCCGGTAAAGTTCCGGCAGAAAGGCATCGAGGTTGTAACCACTGACCCGACGGAGGATGCGGGGGTACTTCGCCAGGATCTCACGACGGTTGCGGTCCACAATGTCCATCAGACCACGATGCAGATCACCCTCACGGCCAGGCTGGTTTCGCAGTTGTTGCAAGGCGGCGCTGGACCGCGGCGCACAATGGAGATGGGTGCCGTCTGACAAGACCACGTCGAGTTCGCGGACATGATCAATCACTTTGCCTTGGCGGACCGAACGGGAACCGGCCGAGTTGTTGCCGATCATCCCTCCCAGATTCGCGCGGCTGCTGGTGGCCACGTCGGGGCCAAACTGCAGTCCATGTGGCTTCAGAGCCGCGTTCAACTGGTCGAGCACCACCCCTGGCTCAATGCGTACCAGGCGACGTGAGACATCGATGTCGAGCACACGGTTCATATGGCGGCTGAAATCGAGGATCAAGGCCGCGGCGACCGTCTGTCCCGAGAGGCTGGTGCCGCTTCCTCGGGGTAGAACCGGAATTCCACGATCTCGCGCCACCTCAATTGTGGCCAGAACATCATCCTGGCTCTTCGGAAAAACAACCCCAACCGGGGCGATTTGATAGATGCTGGCATCGGTGCTGTACAGCCCCCGAGTCATCTCGTCAAACCGGGCTTCCCCTTCAATCCGACCGCGCAGAACCTGAGCGAGATCAGCCTGCGCCGCTTCCGTCAGAACCATGTTGACCCGACCGTAACCTGACACACCAAACGAACGCCGCTTCCGACCGCTGTCAGCAACAGCACATGTCTTGATTCTATCCGAGACGCGGAGAATTCCGCGACGGTCAGGATGGCTCGGACTGTCGGGCCTCGGTTTCGCCGGAGTCTCTGGGTGACTGTTCCCCGGCCGTCTTGTCGTCATCCCCCAAGGCGGGCCACACTGCGTCGCGCTTCTGCAAAAAGGCGGCAATTCCTTCGGCAGGCTCGGGAGTGGAATAGCAACGGGCAAACAATCTCGATTCTTCGGCGAGTAGGTCGGTCAGATCGAGGTGATGCCCCTCGGCCAGAAATCGCTTGGCCGTGGCAATGGCTCCGGGAGCACATCGCAGCAGCCGTTGCAGCCGAGAATCGACCGATTCCAAGAATTCCTTTGTGGGGAAGACCGCGTCGGCAAGGCCGATCTGCCAAGCCTCGGAAGCCTGAAGCAGCTCCCCCGAGAGAATCAAACGGCGAGCCGCTACGGGACCGAGCACCCGGACGGCCCGGGCGGCCCCCCCCCAGCCGGGAATGATCCCCAGGGTCACCTCGGGCAAACCAATCCTCGCCGTCTCCGCAAGAAAGCGGAAATCACAGGCCAGAGAGAGTTCGCAGCCTCCCCCGGCACAGGCCGCGTGGATCGCTGCCACCGTCAGGCAGGGGAGTTCGGCGATCTTGCGAAACAGTTTTTGGCCCCGGCGGGAATAGCGGCGAGCCGCTCTTCGGTCGAGGGCCGCCAGCTCGCGCAGTTCCGCTCCCGCCAGGAAAGTTCGGCCGGTCGCCTCGAAAACCAGAATCCGGGGGGGATGCTTCGCGACCAATTTCAGAATCTGCGTCAGCTTACGGCAGACGTCCTCAGAGAGAATCTGAATTCCCCCGGCACTCGTGAAGCGAATCCTGTGGATCTGCACACCTGTGGAAATCAGTTCAACATGTGTCTCTGGCTGCATGATCGGAACCAAACCTCCAAACCGTCAAGTGAGTTTCCCAGGATGGGACCTGGATGCTGCTGAGCGAAGGAATTTCTTCGGTCAGATTTCGCAGTCGAAATGCTGGCGGCTCCCTGCGATACTCATATTGAGATTCTGTCACTGTCCGTGAACTGGCGCAAGACTTCATGAAAACTTCACATTCCCTCGGCGCTCGTCAGACAAATCAACCACTGGGAACACTGTGTGCGCTGTGGGTACTTCTGGTGATGGCCTTGCCAGCGGGAGCCGCGACTCCTCCAGATCCCGCCGACATCGTTTTCGGTCCCGACAAGCTGTGGAAGCTGCATCTGCAAATCTCTGCTGAGAATTGGCAGGCCATGCTACCCACGCGGGGGTTGCGTTTTTTTGGAGCTCCCCAGTTTGGGGATGAGCCCGGCAAATCCCCTGAGACGCGCGAGCGTCAGGAACCGGCCGAACGCCGGGGGGGGTTCAAGTTCGACTTTCGCTACGTTCCCGCAACCATAGAGCTCAATCAAGAACAGTTCCAACAGGTCGGGGTTCGTTTCAAGGGAAATTCCTCTTACGGAATGGTCGGGAATTCCAACAAGCGCCCGTTCAAAATCGATTTTGACCGCTATATCGAAGGGCAGACCTTCCACGGTCTCAAGATGCTGAACCTCACCAACAATGCTTTTGAACCGTCGCAACTTCGGGATTCGCTCGCCTTTGCTGCCTTCCGGGCAGCCGGAATTCCCGCCGCCCGCACCGCCTTCGGCGAAGTCTCCCTCTCGGTGCCGGGGAAATTCGACCGTCAGTTCATTGGGCTTTACCCTTTGGTCGAACAGATCGACAAGGGATTCCTGAAGCGGCATTTTGGCAGTTCGCGAGGACTGCTGCTGAAACCCGAGGGGATCCAGGGCCTGCCGTACCTGGGCGCAGACTGGCACCCCTACGAAGAGTTCTATCGCCCCAAGACCGAGGCGACAGAGGAACAAAAACAACGCCTCATCGACCTGACCCGGTTGCTCAATTTCGCGACCGACGATGACTTCGCGGCTCAGATCGATACCCTTCTCAACCTCGACAATTTCACACGATACATTGCAGTCTGCTCGGCCATCGTCAATCTCGACAGCTTCGTGGGGATCGGACACAACTACTACCTTTACCTCGACCCAACCGACAATCGGTGGGTCTTTTTGCCTTGGGATCTCAATGGCACATTTGGGGCTCTGGGGTTGGCCGGGCCAGTCGATCGTCAGATTGACTGGGGAGCGGACACACCCTTCACCGGCTACAACCGCTTGGTGGAGCGGGTTCTGGCAATTCCCATTTGGCGGGAGAGATATCGCGCCCGATTGGCGGAGATTCTGGACAAGGCCAGTCACCCGGACTTGCTGCGCCCCCTGATTGACACCATGCAGCAGACAGTCGGGGAGACACTCGCCCGCGAAGCCCAACTCCCCCCACCCGAACTCCCCGGGATGTGGAAAATGTTGATGAAGCTGGGTGAAAAACCTCCCGAGCCCCTCGTTTTCATTACCCGCCGTCATGCCGCACTGCAGGCTCAACTCGACGACAACCGCCCTGGCAAAACTCTCACAATCTCACTCGGGGGGCCCATCCAGCGCGATGCCCTCAGTCGGCAGATCACCAAACCACTGTTTCGGGCGGTTGACCGTGATCAAGACAAAAAACTCTCCGTCTCGGAAATCACTGCCGCCCTGGTCACACTGCACGAGCGGGGGGCCGCTGCGACCTCCAACCCGCTGACCGAACAGTCGCTGGCGGCCGAAATCGTCAAGATCTTCCCCAAGCCGGGGGGGCTGTTTTCCCGGTTGGGTCCCGCGCCTCGTCCCCAACCCACGGGGTTCGGAGCGGGCATGTTGTTGGCGGGCTACGCCCGCTTTCTGGCCGGAACGCCTCACGACTTGCTTCCGATCACGATCTGGCCCGAGGTGACTGCCAAATTAATGAAACAGTTCGACTCCAATCAGGATGGCGGGTTGCAACCCGACGAACTCAGCAACGCCCTGAACTGGCTTCCCCCACCCCCGCTTGCCTTCGATCCCAGCCAAGATGATCGCCCTTCCGAGACCGAGGGCGGGAAACCCCAGTCCGATTGAATGAGGCAACTTCACTTCGGCAAGAGGACGAAACCCATGCGGAAGTGACCCGGCCGATCCCTGGTTTTTCTTGTCGGTGAGTCTCCACTTGTGAGCAAGGTTTGCTGTGGAGCTGACAACGCACTCCCATCAACGTCTGCTTGTCGGTTCCCCCTCCAGCCGATAGTCTACCCATGGGCGGAGAACACTGCCCGCACTGAATCCTGGCGGAGTTTTCGCATGGTCTCCCATCCATTTGCTGCCCTGCACCTCCACCGCCGCAGTCTGCTGCGGTGTGCCGGGGTGACCTTGGCCAGCTCGGCTCATCAACTGCTGCTTGGTCCGGTCGCTGCCGCAGCTCCTCTCGCCGACCAGATTGCAACGGCCGACCAAGTGGTGTTTCTGTGGCTGCCCGGGGGGGTGACCCACCACGAGTCGTTCGATCCCAAGCCAGAAGCCCCCGAGGAAATCCGGGGGCCCATTCGCCCGATCGACACGAATGTACCGGGAATTCAGTTTGCCGAGACCCTGCCACACTTGGCCCAGCAGGCTGACAAGCTGGCGGTGGTCCGCAGTTTTGCCGCGGGCACCAACGACCACTTCGACGGCCAGGCCTACGCCCTTTCAGGGCGCAACATCCTGCCGAACGGTATCCTCAGCGAGCCCAATTTCGGCAGCTTCATCCACCATCAGCGGGGAGCTGCGGGAGGACTGCCCGGTTACATCGCCGTTCCTGGATCGACTCGCCCAGGTCCCCCCAACACCGACATGTTCGTTCCCGCGTGGCTGGGGCAGACGTACGCCCCTTTCTGCACCATGGGAGAACCGCGGGACGCCGATTTCCGGGTACGCGACCTGGGGCTGGTCGAGGGGGTCTCGACCGATCGGTTCGAACGTCGTCAATCGCTGCGTGCTGTCGTCGAAGCCCGCCTTCGGGAGGTCGAACGGGGCCGCTCGATGGAAGGGATGCAACAGCTCTATGGTCGCGCCCTGGACCTGATGACCTCCCCCACGGTCCGCGAGGCGTTCGATCTGTCGCTCGAAACCGAGACTGCCCGAGACAAGTACGGGCGATCAAAGGTGGGTCAGCGCTGCCTGCTGGTCCGCCGCCTGATCGATGCGGGTGCCCGTTTCGTAATGATGGACTACGGCTACGACTGGGGCGACTACAACAACCTTTGGGATAATCACTGTGCCCCTGGGCAGAACCAGCCGCATATGTGGAAGATGTGCAAGGTCCCCTACCATCTCCCAGCGGTAGACCAGGCGTTTGCCGCTCTGCTCGACGATCTGTCTCTCTCCGGGAAGCTGGAGCGCACCTTGGTCGTCTACCTCACAGAGTTTGGGCGCACTCCCCAAATCAACAGCAATGGAGGACGCGATCATTGGGGTTACTCAGGATCGATCTTCTATGCCGGTGGTGGTGTGCAGGGTGGTCAGGTTCTGGGAGTGACCGATGCGATTGGCGGATACTGTCGTACCCGGACGTATTCCCCTGCGGATGCGGTCGCGACTGTCTACAAGGCGGTGGGCGTCGATCCCCACACGATGATTCCCGACCGGCAGAACCGACCCGTCGCCATTCAGCCAACGGGCGAAGCGATTCCCGTCTTCTGATCGAAGCGAATGGGATACCAATCCCGCACATGCCGGAAACCCTCTCTGCATTGTGCCTGCCAGGCTTCGAACTCTCGTTTCAGGTTTTCAATCGTCATTTGGCAATCAACGGGTCGTCTTGTTCCCCGGATGTCGGCCGCCAATTGACGGCTCCCCATCAATTTCAATCGACATAGAGGAACTCATTCGAGTTGAGCAGGGCGTGGCAAAGATCCACGACTGCCGCAGCCCGAGCGGGTTCCAGAAACTTCGGCATCCCCTGGGGCAGCAGCAACCGTTCTCCCGCGCGGGCCCGCTCTCCCAACAGCAGGGCCTGTCGGTCAAGAAAACTCGCGGCAGCCGGCAACTCATCAGCATCGGGCGATCGCCCCAGCACCCGGGGATAAAGTTCGCCAATCACGCGGACAGGGTCGGCATCGGGATTCTCCCGCAGCAATTCGCCCGCCAACTGCCGGGCCAGCCGCAGCACCAGGTCGCTGTTGAGCAGCATCAAGGCCTGCGGAGCCACGGTGGTCTGCGACCGGCGGGCACAGCTCTCGTGCATGTCGGGCAGATCGAACGCCTCGAGCAGCGGGTACGGCAGATTCCGCTTGGCGTGGATGTAGACACTGCGACGATGGCGATCGGCTTTCGAAGCCGAGACTTTCCATGCCTCACGGGTATTGAAGCCCTGCGGCAGCTCGGGCCAGACACTGGGGCCCAACTGGGTGATGTTGAGATCTCCCGAGACAGCCAAAAGTGAGTCGCGTACCGATTCAGCCGACAGGCGGCGGCGGCCAAAATGCCAATACCACTGGTTCAACTCGTCCGTTTCGAGCGCCACAGCGAGTTGGTCGGCCGTTACCCGATCCACACCCCCCTGTCGATACGCGGTCGAGTTGAGCAGCAGACGGTGAAGATTCTTGAGGCTCCACGCCAATCCCGGCTGTCCTGGGACCGCACCACGTTCGGGAGCAACGAACCGTGCCGCCAGCCAATCGAGTAGCTCCGGATGCAACGGAGGGCTGGTCTGTCGACCGAAGTCATTACCGTTGTCGACCAATCCCCGTCCAAAGTGCTGCTGCCAGACCCGGTTGACAATGACCCGGGGGACCAGGGGATTGGCGGCATCCGACAGCCAACGGGCCAAAACACTGCGGCGTCCCGAAGACTTCGCATGGGGGGGCGTAACCACCAGATCGGCGGGGCTCCCCGTGGCCACAAACGAAGGGAACCCGGGCTGTACTTCTTCGAGAGGTTTGTTGTAACTCCCCGCGGCCAGGCGATGGGTGGGGGGAGGCGTGCAGTCGATCTCACCAGCCACCATTCCCTGTACTTCCGCCGGCGGTGGTGGAAGCCGTTTCTGCCACTCCTGCATCTGGGCCAGCAATTCCTTGCGGCGGTTTTTCTCGTCGGCTGAGAGATTGCCATGAATCCCCTCTTCCGTGATTCCCATCTGCCGTTCGCCCCAGAACGCCAGTTGCCGCTGCACTGTGGTCCGCAATTCGGGCGGGGTGTCGATCGCGGTGAGAACCTCGGCTGGAAACTTCATCCGGCGATCGCCGGCAGCCTTGACCCGGGCTTCGGCCTCAAGTCGCTGCAATTCCAACCGGGTTGCCTGCGAATCGGCCAACCATTGGTCGTACAGTTTCTGCCATTCGACCAATTGCGGCAGTGGGGCCACCGCGGCCGAATCGCACCGGACCAGGCCACTGAAAAACGCCTGAAACCGGTAGAAATCCCGCTGGGGAATGGGATCGAACTTGTGATCGTGGCACTGGGCACAGCCCAGGGAAACGCCCAGGAACACGGCCGCCACATTCCCGGTCAGGTCATTCAGTGACTCCTGACGGGCCTGCAAAACGTTCGAGGCGTTGCTCTCGTCGGGCCACATCAGGATGTAGCCGGTGGCCAGTCGAGCCTGCGGATCTTCCGGAAACAGTTCATCACCAGCGATCTGTTGCTCCACGAAGGTGTTGAAAGGCAAATCGCTGTTGATCGCCTGAATGACCCAATCCCGATACTTCCACGCCAGGGGACGAACCGGGTCGGCATTGAACCCTGCCGTCTCGGCATAACGCACCACATCCAGCCAGAACCTCCCCCAATGCTCCCCATACTGCGGACTGGCGAGCAGTCGTTCGACCAGTTGCTCGTAGGCATCTGGAGCGGGGTCGTAAAGGAACTCGGTGATTTCGGCCGGAGTTGGTGGAAGACCGGTGAGATCAAATTTGAGACGGCGGATTTGTTCCCGACGGGTCGCCTCGGGAGCGAATTGCAGTTGCCGTTCTTCCAGCCGGGCCAACAAAAACGCGTCGACGGGTGAACGTACGAGTTGTGCGTGGCGGACCA